>JAESUJ010000024.1 GCA_016763165.1 Candidatus Babeliales bacterium | reverse complement strand
CAAGCTACAAAAGTAGCAATAATTTTAGTTGTCACTGTCATCAAAACCATGCTTAAAGCAAGATATTGACAAAAGTATTAATCTACGCTGTGACGCATAGAAAAAATATATTTATCAAAACCCTGCTCAAACAGCAGGAATTAATAAACAGTGACAAACGTTTCAAGCTGCAAAAGTAGCAATAATTTTAGTTGTCACTGTCATCAAAGCCATGCTTAAAGCAAAATATTGATAAAAGTATTAATCTACGCTGTGACGCATAGAAAAAATATATTTATCAAAACCGTACTCAAACAGCTAGGAATTAATAAACAGTGACAATGCTTTTTTATTAACATATTTTCATATGTTTTCTATTTATCTTTTATTTGTATATTGTTACTGTAGCAAGATTGGTTGTCAGAAATCAACAGTATTTTCAAATTGAAATGTTTAAAATATGGAAAGAGCATTTTTTTCGGAAATATGGCATTTTTTTGATTGCAAATGATATGCTTTGAGCTGGTACAGGTTTTCTGTTTTTCAAAAAAAGGGGGTTTTATGTTCACAGTTCGCTCGTTTCGTTTTTTATTCATAGTTGTTTTTAGTTTTTTTTTTACATCACTTGTTCAAAAGGCTTTGTATGCAGCTGGAGCAGAATCGGTTGAAGTTGCGACTGATTCAGTAATGCCAGAACAAGAAATTCCAGGAGCTGACCAAGACTCTTTATTTAATATCTTTGATCTTTCAGCATGGAAAACAGATTCATCAAAGTCATGGATCTGGTTGTTGATAGCATCTTTTCTTGCTGGTATTTTGATTAGTTTTACGCCATGCGTCTATCCAATGATTCCAGTGACTGCGGCAGTTATGCAAAATTATGCTTCAGGGTCAATCTTTCGAACAATCATTCGTTCAATGACATACATCATAGGGATAGCATTAGTTTATGCTTCTTTTGGGTACATGACAGCTACAACAAATCTTGTTTTTGGTTCATGGCTTCAGTCACCCTGGATGATAGGATTGATAGTCTCTTTTTATCTGTATTGTGCTGGTGCAATGTTTGATTGGTATGATATGTATTTGCCATCATTTTTAAATCAACAGCGTGGCTTTGCATCTAATGGGTCATTAATTTCAATATTTTTATACGGGCTTCTCACTGGAACCTTTGCAAGTCCTTGCGTGACTCCAGGATTGGCACTCATTTTGGGTGTTGTAAATCAGTTGAAAAATCCTATTCTTGGTTTTTTAATGCTTTTTTCGTTTGCTGTCGGCATGAGTCTTTTACTTGTTCTGATTAGTCTTTCAACAAGTTTTGCTCAAAAATTACCGCATGCAGGTGATTGGATGCTGGAAATTAAAAAGATATTTGGATTTATGCTCCTTGCTGTTACCTTCCCATTTATTCAAAGGTTTTTGACCCCAATGCAGCAAAGTATGGCAGAGTTGGCATTGCTTCTGATAATTGTTCTGTTTTATGCGTATCAGCTTAAAAACAAGATCTGTTGTTCATCCTATAAACCAGTAAGTGATGAAGTTCCTATGAAGTCATCTTGTAAGTCATTAGATTATATTTTTATCGGCATGTACACAGTTTTCATCATAGCAGGTAGTATCCGAATCTATGATCTTTTGATGCCATTATTTATGCGTTAAAAATATGAAAGAAAAACAATTTTTGCTTGGTTGGATCAGCTCTTTAATATTTGTTTATGGAGTTGGAGTTTTATGGCAGCAGCATGATGCAATACGTGTAGAGTATTTGATTTCCCTAAAAAAAGAAGCTATTCATCTATTGGATCAAGATATTACGATTATAGAACAGGAAGTTGCTCGATATAAAACAGCTTCCTACATCACTAAAGCTTTAGCATCAGAAGAGTTTGTTCAGGCATCTTGCCATACAATGATGACATATTCATGAAGGATAGACTGTTTGCTCAGCGACATGTGAGAATCAAAATACTGATGTATACAGTTTTTCTGTTGTATGGAGTTATTTTTTTTCGTCTATTTCAGCTGCAAGTTGATCAAAAATATTTTTTAGCAGAAAAAGCTCAGAAACAACATCATGATGTTGAAGTGATCAGGCCGGTACGAGGAATATTCCATGATCGAAATAAAAAACCACTTGTTTTCAATCAAAAGAGTTGGGACATTGCGTTAATACCAGCGCAAAAAAAAATTGATGAGAAGAGTAAAAAACAGTTGTTTGAAAAGTACCCTGAAATAGCAAAAAAACTTTCAGCAGAAAAATGGGGATCGTTTTGTTGGCTTGAGCGACAGGCTTCATCAGATAAAAAAGAATTGATTGAGCATGTAATACCAGCAGTTGTCTCATTTGTTTCTTCAAAGCGATATTATCCGTATGAGCATTCAGCTCACTTGCTTGGTTTCACTAACATTGATGGAAAAGGTCTCGCTGGTCTGGAGTTGCTTTATTCAACCACTCTTGCTGGCAAGACAGGAAAAAAAGTATCGATGAGGCAGGGTAAAAAATCAAAAAAAACATTCAATGAAACAGTAGTTAAACCTTGTTTGTCGGGTGAGTCGATATTGTTAACAATTGATGAGCGGTTGCAGTCAGTCGCATATCAGGTATTGTCTGAAAAAGTTGATGAAGTTCAAGCAGAATATGGATCAGTGATGATAGTTGATCCTACTTCAGGCGAGGTTTTATCAATGGTTAGCTACCCTTCATTTGATCAACATCAGGTGAAAAAAGAGGATCTTGAAAAAAGTATCAATCGTGCAACCAATGTTTCATGGGAAGTTGGGTCAGTTATCAAAGGACTGCTTGCCTTGGCAGCATTGGATGAAGAGTTAGTTACTCCAGACAGTTTAATTGATTGCTCTTGTACAACTACAAAACTTGGTGGAATTACCGTCAAACATACGAGAAATATGGGTAAAATACCATTTGGTGAGGTTATTCAAAAATCTAATAATATTGGTGTTGCTAAAGTTGGGTTGCAGTTGCATGGGCGATTATATGATCATTATAAAAAGCTTGGATTAGGAGCTAAAACAGCTCTATCTTTTCCCGGGCAAGATGCTGGATATTTAAGATCGCCTGATCACTGGTCAAGGCCGACACCTGTTGTGCTTTCGTTTGGGTACGAAGTTTCGGTTACAGTTGCACAGCTTGCACAAGCTTTCTCTATTATTGCCAACAATGGAGTAAAGGTTCCAATCACTCTTTTGATGTCAGACTCTTCTGGAAAAAATGAACAGTTGTATCGAGATTCAATTGTGCAAGATACAAAAGATATTTTAGAACGAGTTGGCAGGAGATTTGGTCTGCCTGGATATCGAGTGATGGGAAAAACAGGAACGGCACGACTTATTAAGGATGGTGCCTATTCATCACAACATCATATCTATACATTTGGTGGAATTGTAGAAAAAGGCGATTATAAGCGAGTAATTATTACGATGGTTAAAGAGCCAGAAAAAAAAGGGTTATTAGCGGCACAGATAACTGCACCGCTTTTTAGAGTAATTGCTGAACGTATGGTTGCGATAGAGCAAGCCAACTTATTTTGAGTAGACCACTGTTACACTTCCTGTTAAGAAGTATTCGCAGTCAAGAGCTGCTTTGCAACCATCTCCTGATGAAGTGACTGCCTGCTTGTATCGATAGTCAGCTACGTCACCAGCTACAAAGACCCCTTCTTTTTCTGTGCAGGTTTTTTCTGTTATTTGGATGTATCCATATTTATCAAGAGGTAGTTGCCCTTCAAATAATGACGTATTTGGCTTCAAGCCAATAGCAATGAAAACACCATCGAACTTTTTTTCAGTTTTTTCTTTGGTTTTTTGATTTTCGATAACGACTGATGTTAATCGATTTCCGTCACCTTTGAATTCAATGACGGTGCTTGAATAAATTTTTTCAATAGCATCATCGTCAAGAACACGATCTTTGATAGGGTCTGTTGCTGTGAATTTATCTAAAATGTGAACCACAGTTACTTTTTTTGCAAAGCGTTTCAAGTAGTCAGCTTCGGTCATTGCCGTATTTCCACCACCAACGATGAGAACTT
>JAESUJ010000023.1 GCA_016763165.1 Candidatus Babeliales bacterium | reverse complement strand
TATTTTTTATTTTTCAATAACCATATTTATATTTATAGGTGGTGCAGGCTTTACTGGCTTGATTCCGTATGCTGGCGAAGCAACACAGGATTTAAATACGACATTTGCTCTTGGTATTAGTAGTTTTTGTTATTCACAATATCAAGGAATAAAAGCACATGGATTGGCTCATTTTAAAGAATATCTTCAGCCATTTTTTTTATTATTACCACTGAATATTGTTGGGGAATGCGCTAAGGCTGCATCGATGTCATTTCGATTGTTTGGGAATATTCTTGGTGGGTCGATTATGGTCGGTCTTATTTTAGATGCTTTAGGATCATGTAAAGAATTTTATTTATCGACGGTCGCTTTTTTAATCTGTTTTTCAATACTTTTATATTCAACACCATTGTTACGATATTTCAAACTACAGTTTTTACAGTCAACACACACTTTTATTTTTTATGCTGTTATACTTGTTCCGACGATAGAGCTTTTTTTTGGTGTTATAGAAAGCTTGGTACAAGCATTTGTGTTGACCACGTTGACGATTACGTATTCTTCAATGGCAATTGGTGATGAAGAAGATTTGGCTAAATCAGAGGGTGCTTAATGAAACCAGAATATTTGCATTACAGCGGCGTTGCATTATCTATTGCGATTGCTGCTATTGGTACAGGTCTTGCACAAGGGTATGCAAGTAGTGGAGTCATGCGTTCCATGTCAAGACAAGAGATGGGTGGAGATGCAATTCGTCGTGCATTGATGATAGGACTTGTTTTCATAGAAAGCGGTGCTATTTTAGCGTTAGTTTTATCATTTTTATTAATGACACATGACTTCTCTGTAATTACTTTTCCCATAGGTTTAGTACATTGTAGCATGGGAATCTGCATGGGATTTGTAACCGCAGTGATGGCAGTTGCTTCATCATCTGCTGTTGTAGCAGCTTCAGAATCGATAGCACGACAACCAACATTTTCTCAAAAGATTCTTTCTTTTATGATGATTTCCCAAACTTTTATAGAGGCGCCAGTTATTTTCGCTTTTGTTTTATTGCTGATAATTAATACAAGTGTGGAGCAGTCGATGACTCTTGCAGAGGCAATTAAATTATCTATTGCAGCAGCAGGTATTGCTGTTGGGTCAATAGGGCCAGCTATAGCACAATTTCGTTTCAGTGCAGCAAGTGGTCGAGCCATGGGTTTTGATCGAAAGGCATATGGACGTGTCTTTTCATTTTCACTGCTCACGCAAGCAATTATTGAAACACCAGTTGTTTTTGTTTTAATAAGTACGCTGTTTGTTATTTTTAAAGTACTTCCTCCTGTAGGCGCTTACACAACTGTTTATGCAATGCTTCCTGGATTATTGGTTGTGAGCGTTGGAACTTCGAGTTCCGCAATTGGAGTAAGTCATGTTGCAAGTAAAAGTTGTCGTCTTATAGCTCTTGATTCATCGTTATACACACGTATTTTTAGAACATCTTTTATAGCGCAAGCTTTTATAGAGTCTTGTGGTATTTATGCTTTAGTAGTAGGACTTTTAATGATTTTACGTGCTTAGATTTGTAAATAAACTATAAATATAAAGGGGAAGAGCATGTCTGTTGATGGTCGTGTAGTTTATATTATTACTAAGCTTGAATTGGGTGGGGCGCAGAAGGTCTGTTTGGCACTCCATCAGGATCTCAAAAAAAATAAGATGGTATCAACACTGATTTCAGGAAAAGAAGGTGCTCTGGTTCAAGAAGCAGGAAAGTCAGATCATGTTATTTTGTTAGAAGATTTCAAACGAGAAGTTGGGTTTGGTCTATTTTTATATGAGCTCCGTGCTTTTTGGAATTTGTATAAAGTTCTGCGTTCTATCGTAAAAAAACATCCTGATATCATTGTTCATACACACAGCACAAAAGCTGGCATCATGGGACGATGGGCTGCCTTTTTTGCTCGTGTGAAATATAGAATTCATACCGTTCATGGTTTTGGGTTTCATGATTATCAACCATGGCATACCTGGTATATGATCTTTATTTTTGAGTGGATAACTTCATTAATAACTTCACATTTTGTTTGTGTTTCAGAAAAAGATAAAGCTGTAGGAAGTAAGAAGCTTCCTTTTTTTGCTCGTAAAAGTAGCATTATTCGTGCTGCCGTTGATGATGAAAAATATCAGATGGCAAAAAAGTCTTCAAATAAATGGCATGAGGGGACAAAAATAGTTATAGGAACTATTGCCTGTTTTAAGCCACAAAAAAATATGATCGATCTTTTACGATCTTTCTATAAATTAAAAATAGATTTCCTGTTTCAATGCAGTCGTTGTTATCTCTTGAAATTATTGGTGATGGTGAGCAGCGGAAGATGATTGAAACATGGATTCGGGATCATAAGCTAGAAGATCAAATTATTTTACATGGTTGGCAAAAAAATGTAGATCATTTTTTGCATACATGGGATATTTTTTCTTTAAGTTCTTTATGGGAAGGGCTTCCTTGTGCTGTTGTTGAGGCTCGTCTTGCACGACTTCCTGTGGTGGCGTATGATGTTGGAGGGATTAGTGAAATTATAAAAAATGGTGAAAATGGTTATTTAGTAAAGCCAGGTGATTGGCGTGGGCTTTCAGATCGGCTTTTTGATTTGATACATGAACAATCTTTATATCAAAAATGTACTGAGTATGATGATAGGCTGGATCCTTTCTATCGTGAAACGATGGTTCAAGAGCATCTGAAATTGTACCGTTCTTTTTTAGAAAAAAACAAGTAATCTTTTTGTTATTTATTTTTTTTCGTATATAATTTTGATTAATCTATCTTTTGAATATAATTGACTCTTTGTCATTATAACGTTTATTATACAAAAATAGAGGTTTAAATATCTTCTGTTTTTATTGATGTGATTTGACAAAGTTGAATACTATCCTTAAAATCACAAGGTTTATAGATAAAATATTGCTTTCTGCGAATGCGAACAGGAAGAGGTTAACGTAAGGAATAATATAATGGCTCGAAAAAGTGACGAG
>JAESUJ010000022.1 GCA_016763165.1 Candidatus Babeliales bacterium | reverse complement strand
TTGTTTACAATGGCCTGTAGGAACAAACATAGATGAACCTAATCATAGACCATATCTTAAAAGTCGGGTTTCAGTTGCAAAACCTGGTGAAGAACCTTCTTCTTTTTATTTTGAACAGAATCTTGGTCATACTTCAAAAATTATTGAAATGTGTTTGCCTGGATTGCTTCATTTGGCAGCTGCACATGCTTCTTTAGAAGTAGTTAAAAGACTTATTGAGTTAGGTATGGATCCTGATGAATCAGATTCAATGGGAAGAAAACCAATAGTTTATGCACAAATTTACAATCGTATAGACAATGAAAAAGAATTGTCTATAAATGTAAAGCCAGCGAAGCGTTAAAGCATAGTGTTGATTTCTTCAAAATAATGCAAAAATAAGAGAGATTGATGTATCATCTATTGCATGAGATCTGTCAATTAACATTCTTTGGTGGAGGAAGTTGTAATGGTCTATTGTCTGAATGCTCTCTTGATCGTGTTGTTGACTTTATCTGTTCAGTTACAAGCAGCATTTTGCTCTGATTATAACTTTGAAGAGGAGCAGATGAGTCTGGTATTAATCTGTCTGACATCAGCAGGAGATGATGGTAAATCGAGTCAAATGCTTGTTCAAGAGTTAGAAAAAATATGCGAACGAGCAAAAAAAGAAAATAGGTTGAAAGATTTATTGGAAACAGAGGTACTGTTTTCGTCATTGAACAGTAAATGTTCAAATGTAATCACTGGGGAAAGCAGTTACAGAAAGTATTTGAAAAAAAGAGTATTTATTGCAGACTTGCATAAAAAGCCTAAATGTTTAGAAAGTTCAGAATATCTTTCTAATTATCCTTCAGTAATTTTTGAAATATCCAAACCAGGCATTCTTCATCTGGCAGCAGCACATGCTCCTTGGGAGGTAGTAGAATATTTGATTAATCAAGGTATGAATCCCAAAAAGTTAGATTCAACGGGGAAAAACCCTATGCTTTATGCTCAAGTATTCCAACGACCAGATAACCAAAAAATATTATTTGCACGTATGAATGCAGCAATATCTTAGAAAAAATACTCTTACGACGTCTGTTTTTTGATGAAGTAACCAAGAAATTCTTTATTTCCACTATTGTTACCTCGAATTGGTGATTCAATAATTCCTTGGCACTCAGAACCCAATTCCGCCATACCGGCAACAATCTTCTCCTGTACAGCTTTATGTACCAAAGGATCCTTTACTAATCCCTTAGCGCCAATTTGATGTCGTTCAGCCTCAAATTGAGGTTTTATAAGCGCAACAATTATCCCATTAGGTTTAAGCGATGCAAGAACGGCAGGTAAAACTTTTAAAAGTGAAATAAATGAAAGATCAAGAACTACGATGTCAACAAGGGCTGCTCGCCATGTAAGAGTTCGTAGATTTGTCTTTTCTCTGATAATGACTCGAGAATCTTGACGAAGCTTTTCATGAACCTGTCCATGTCCAACATCAATCCCATACACTTTTGCAGCTCCATTTTGCAGCAAACAGTCGGTGAAGCCTCCTGTTGAAATGCCTCCATCAATAGCAGTGAGGCCTGAGACATCAATCTGGAAGTCTTCAAGTGCTTTTTCAAGCTTTAAACCTCCTCGACTAACATATTTTGGAATTTCGATGTTGCATTCAATTGTGCTATCGAGAGCGACAAGGATACCAGCTTTGCTGATTTTTTCATTATTTACGTGGACTTTACCTTGTAAGATCCAACTTTGAATTTGGGTTCTACTCCATTCAGGATGTTGTTCTAAAACAAGGAGATCAAGTCGTTTTTTTTGTATAGCCATTCTTATCCGCCTGAAAGCAACGCACCAAGCACATTGCGACTCTTTTTTGGTTGTAGTTGTTGTTGAAGGAGATAGCTTACTATTGATGATTTGTAGTGAAAAGTGCGAGCAAGTCGTTCTTCATGCATTAAAATGTCTTTTATTGCTAAAACAAAAAATCGATTATCTGAGCTTGAAAATGTGATGAAATCACTCTCTTTATTCTGTTTTATTGCTTCACGCATTTCATCAAGAGTACCTACTTTAATATTATTAACCTCTTCGATGACCATCCCAGGATTGATGAGTTTGTTAAGACGAGAAGCGGGGGATGTTGGTAAAACATGTGTGACCAGTAACTTTGATTCAAATTGATTTTCTGGTGATACATATTTCATAAGTGATTGTGCTCCTTCCATTAATAAAACATGATTAATAGAAAGTTCCATAAAAACAGTACCGCCAACGACTTCATAATCAGTTCTTGTTTTTTCAAATTCTGGATAAATGAATCGAATAGGTTGATTGGTACGAGGTTCAAGATTGACAGAGACTACTTTTTGTTGTCCTTTTCTGTAGAACACGAAGGTAACCTTATCACCAGCAGTTTTGCGGCTGAGAAGGTCTATGAGGCCAACGCGATCTTCAGACCAGTTAACATTTGTTTCGCCGTGATAGTCAAGGCGATGTCCATCAACTTCAGTGACAACATCTCCTTCCAACATTCCTGCACGTTCTAAGACCGAATCTTTGAATATTTTGGCAACATATAATCCACCACCAGTAGGGTTTTTGTAGTATTTCATCAAAGATTCAGTTGATGGTAAAAAAAGCACTCCAAGTTGAGGTTTCCTGAGAAGTGGAATCTCATATAAATCTTTGAGCGCAATTTTTATATCATTAATCGGAATGATATAACCAACATTTTGTGCACTTGTTATACCGGCAAATGCTATGCCAGTGACTCGACCATGTGCATCTAAAGAAGGTCCTCCAGAATTACCTGGATTGATTGGAGCTGTCATCTGAAAACACATGTGATTATTAAGGAGCCGAACTCGTTCTCGTCCACTAATAATTCCTTGTGTACTTTTTATATATCCTTGCCCAAGAGGGTACCCAAGAATTAAAACATCATGTCCGCGCTTTACAGCATCAGAATTTCCAAATTCAAGATATGGAATAACTCCAATTTCGGTTCTTAATGTATCAAGCGCTTCTGCTGTTAAACGACAGAGAGCTACGTCACGATCAGGATTGACTCCGACAACTTTTGCTTCGAATCGAATCTGCCCAGTACTTGGTACTTGAATGCTGATCTGTGATGCTTGGCTCACGACATGATAATTGGTTAAGAACTCACCGGCACTATTAATAAAAAAGCCACTACCAGTTCCTGCTCGTTGTTCAGGTGGACGATACGGTTCAAGCCAATTGAGCTCAAAGCTTTCAGTAAAAACCTGAACAACTGTATCTTTTGTTTTCTTTTGTACTTCTGCCCAAGAATGCACAGCTTCAATAGTTGCTTCAGGTGTGACAACACCCATTTTTTTCTGTGCGCTATGCTTATCATTAGCTAAAAGAACTGTTATCACATCCTCGAGATGTACTTGATGTTGGTATAGTTTGAATCCAAAAATAACTATTCCGATAAAAGCACAAAAAACTATTATTGTTTTAAAAATCTCTTTTGTTGAATATTTCATAACAGCTCCTTTGTAATGAGGCAGACTTTATCTGGTCTATTTATTTTGCAACGCTTACTTGTGTACATCGAATAACAGTCTCGTTATACATGTATCCTTTGCGTATGATTTCAATAATTTCTCCAGACTTAAACTCTTTATTTTCTAGTAACAGCAATGCTTCATGAAAAACAGGATTAAATCCAGCATCGGTTTTGATCTCTGTAACACCAAGAGACTCTATCTGTTTCAAGAGGTTTCTATGAATCATGGAAAATCCTTCAAGCCATGTTTGAGCAGATCCAGAATCATCTTTTTGTTGTAATGAAAGAGCTCGTTCAAAATCATCAATGATGTTTAAGAAAGGTTTAATTGTTGCGATATGTGCAGAATCTTTCCATTCTTGACGTTCTTTACTGATTCGTTTTTTAAAATTGGTAAAATCAGCACTGATTCTTAAAAGCTGATCTTTTGACTTATTCAATTCATCAACAATTTCATCAAGGGGGTCATTGTCCGGGAGAGAGGCTGAAATGCTATCAAGTTCTTCCTGTTGTTCAACGAATGCTTCTTGTTCTTCTTGTTTAAGATGACTTTTTTGACCTTCTGGCATGAAATCCTTGTCCATACAATAATCCTTATAATTTACATAAAAATACAGTTTTTTTATTTTGCTTTTATAGTCTTTAAAGCCTATCATAAAAAAAAGTTCTCGACTACGTCCGAGAAAAAAGTATTTATTTTATGATTTTATCAATGGTAAGGAGAGAAAGAATGGATAATTCATGGATGGTTTTGCAGTTTTGATGATGAGCGTCGGTTGTTTTTTTGGTTGTAAAAAAAGTGTTTCAGAAGTAAATACTAAAGTTGGTGGGGTAGCTCCTGATTTTGAATTATATGATAGCGATGGGTTGGTTCGTACATTGAGTGAGTTTAAAGGCTCTCCAGTGGTACTTTATTTTTTTCCCAAAGCAGGAACTCCTGGTTGCACTAAGCAAGCCTGTTCTTTACGAGACAAATATTCTGATTTTATCGAAAATAACATTGTTGTTTTAGGAATTAGCTATGATACCGTTGAACGACTTGATCGGTTTAAAAGAGAGTATCGCTTACCATTTTATTTGTTGAGCGATGCAAAAAAGAAGGTTGCGACTCTGTATGGGGCAAATAGATTATTTTTTATGAATCTTTTTCCGCGTCGAATGACCTTCATTATTGATAAAAGTGGACGAATAGCAGATGTTTTACCTGATGTTTCTATTGATACGCATTCAGATACAATTTTAAAATTTATTAAATCTATGAAAGATTAAACTTTTAAAGTTTAGGTTTTTATAAATGGGCTCTGCTTGAAACCAAGAATTTGACACTCTGGTTTTGGCCAGAGCCCAAATTTTTTATCTACTTTTTCTTGCATCATGCGGGCAAGTGTACAGATATCGTTGCTGGTTGCACCTTCTTCTGTCGTAAGCATATTTGCATGAAGGGAGAAGACGGATGCTTTTCCTGATGATAGTTGACCTTTAACTCCAACAGATTCAAGATAGTAGGCGACATGTGGAATTTTTGTTGATCCATTTGCATGTTTATATTCATCAGTTGAAAAATTTTGAAAAAAACTACCGCATGTGCGAGCTGGCGGGTATCGGCGACTTCTTTGTCGTCTGATTTCATCAGATCTTCCTTGCGCATAGGCAGTCTTAATATCAGTTAATATATTTAGTTTGAGTGTTACAGAAATAATGAGATATTTTTTGCTCAAAAACTTTGATTGATTGTAGCCAAAGTTAGACCATGATCGATCTACTTCAATGATTTCTGTAGAGTCTAAATCGATCATTTGTATTGTTTGGATGTAATCACTGAGTAATGCATCAAAATAATGAATATTCATACAGGTAGCACCACCGATTGATCCAGGAATGCTGGTGAAAAATTCGAGACCACCTAAGTTGTGATTGAGCGCATAGTTGATGGTTTGATCAACAGAAACTCCAGCATCAACAGTTAAAATATTGTTTTGATGGTTGATGCTTTGTAAATCAACAATTACAACAAGGCCTTGGATTCCATCGTCACTGATAAGAATATTTGCTCCATGGCCAATAATTGTTATCGGAATAGTATTGTTGTTCGCCCATCTGATGGCGCTCTTTATATCAACAATGCTTTTTGCTTCAATAAAATATTCAGCTTTTCCACCTGTTCTAAACCAGTTTTTATTATCAAGAGGAACCTGTTTTTTAATGCATTCAGGGATATTAGATGGTTTTGTGTTCATATGTTTTTTTCAAAGGCAAGCGAGCTTTTACTTTTCCTTCTTTAATAAGTTGCTGGCATGTAGCGCTGCAGTTGTTTCCGTACTCTTGTATGCATGCATCACATCCTATAAAGTGACTGTTACATGAAGTATTAAGGCAGTTGGTAAAGGTTTCGCATGGTTTTTGACAAAGGTCGCAGCTTCCAAGAATATCGTCATTTGTTTTTATGCTGAGACGACTATCAAAAACATAATTTATGCCCCGAAAAAAGCCATCAGGATATTTGTTGAGGTATTCATGAATGCCACCATGAAGTTGATATACAGTCTTGATCCCTTGTTTTTTCATGTATGCACTTGCTCGTTCGCA
>JAESUJ010000006.1 GCA_016763165.1 Candidatus Babeliales bacterium | reverse complement strand
GTTGTGAACAGCCCGAAAAAAATAGAAAATAAAAATAAAAATAATACGTTCAGCATCATCTGTTATTTCCATGGTATAAGGGTATTAGTTACAATCTTTTTTGCTGAAAATATTCCATACTTTCCTAATGAGCATACTAATGAAACTGTTTTATGTGGAGAAAAAAAGTATTAATCTCGATAGAAGGCTTAATTTGTAATGTAAGTTTTTTCTCTTTTCGTGTTCCAATAATAGTTGCAAAAGAGGTTTTTTGTTGGTTGTTATTAATAAGTTCAATGAATAATGGAGTGAAGTGGACTAATGGATAAGGAAAAAGTGGAAAATGCTTTCGATATGGCGTTGTTGAAGATGTCCCTAAGTACCAGAATTCGTAATGGTTTGGATGTATTCCATTAATTTCAAGAGTAATTTGATGTAGATTAGCAGGCATTTTAGTAAGAACTTTTTTAAAGTTTTTATATGAACGACCTCGTGAAGTTGAGAGAATGTCGATAATTTGTATTTTGTCTTTTTCTGAATAAAAATGATAAATTTGTTTAAAAAGAGAATGTTTAACTAATGTGGCAGTCTCTTGTTGCACCGGCATTCCCCATAGGCATAATCTATCAATGATCAGTTTTTGTTGGAACTCATCTTCAGCTTGTGCAAAATTAAGAGCGACTGTAGCGCCATGACTAAAACCATGAAGTTCAATTTTAATATCTGGATCTTGCCATAAACCATCTTTTTTAAGTTGTTGAATTAATTCTATGTATAAATTTTTACCCCAGCGAATTCGGCTTTGTACATCAAGTCTTCCATCCCATCCACCTGTGTAGCAATGGACAGAGTTTTTTTTACCATGCAAGGCATAATAGCTACGTGTATAATTTTCTGCTGCCATTATAGAGCCAAGTGTGTTTTCTGATTTTTTATTGATAGGATGTATGCCAACCTTGTTGATAATTTGATAATTATAAATACCTTCAGATCGATTGGTAATAGCATGAGGCTTATCATTACCCAGCATGGTTCCATGAATAAATATAACTACAATTTTCTGTTGAGGATTTTTTATGTTATTCAGAGTTTCTGTGTATGAAATAGGAGGTAATAAAAAGCTATCCCAAATTATTTTTTTTTGGCATCCTGCTAAAAAAAAGGTTACTGTTACAATACATGTTGTTAGATATTTTTTTATACGTTCTATCTGCATCTGAGTTCCTAGTAAAGTGATGCAATACATCTGTTTAGCATTATTAAATATAAGTATAAAAATATAGATATAAAAATACATCATTTTAAAAATATAATGTTTGTCATAAAACAGAAAAAACTTAAAGGAGTAATGAAAGATATGATATTAGTAGTTTTTTTATACGCCTCGCTTGCATCAACATTTGTAATAGCAAAATATGTTGTTTCTCATGCGAAGCCTTTTTTTACTATCGCGTTTCGTATGCTTGTTGCAGGGACTCTCTTAACAGGGTATTTATATATTAAAGATCGTGCATCTTGTCGTATTGATCGTGATGATTACAAGCTTTTTTTTAAAGTTGCGTTATTTCATATTTATTTAGCTTTTATCCCTGAATTTTGGGCTTTACAATACGTTTCGTCTATTAAGACAAATATGATGTATTCTGCAACCCCATTTATCGCCGCGTTTTTATCTTTTGTTCTTTTGAATGAGACACTGAATGCTCGTAAATGGTTTGGTATGTTTTTAGGTGTTACTTCGTTAACACCGCTTTTTTTGATTGCTTCGGCATCACAAGCAGAAACAAGTGCTTTTTTTATAAGCTTTCCTGATGTTGTGCTATTTTGTGCTGTCTGTTCAGCATCATACGCATGGTTTTTGGTTAAGCGCTTGATGAGTCGGGGGTACCAGTTGCCTTTAATTAATGGAGTAGCAATGCTCGGAGGTGGATTTGGTGCTTTGATAACAAGTCTTGTTTTTGAAGGTATTACAGAATCACCAGTTTATGCCTGGGAACCTTTTTTTAAAGGCGTTTTTCTGCTTATTTTAGTTGCAAATCTCTTAGTTTATAATTTGTATGGATACTTGCTAAAAAAGTATTCCATCACATTTGTTTCTTTATCGGGATTGCTCTGCCCATTGTTTGGGACTCTATTTGGATGGTTCTTTTTGCAAGAGCCGCTTTCTTGGCATCATGCGCTCTCGTTTGTAGGGCTTTCAGCCGCTTTATATATTTTTCAAGGTATGGACGCAAAGCAGAAAACATGAAAAATATTGTTAAGAGCTGCTTAAAAGTAGTACTATGAGAAATAAAAGGTTTTATTTAATTGTGTGATATAACTAAGGGGAAGCATGGCTGTCTCTTTTTCAGCTGTAATAAATCGTATTTTTTGGGGTGCGTTATTTTTGTTGCTCATAAAAATGCTTATTGACTATTATCAGGTGACAGATCAACATGAGGGCGATTATCGCTCAACTATGTTGTCGTACGAGCATTATCAATTTCAGGGCCTTCGCTTTGATACAAAAACTATTATTGATTTAATGAATCAGTATCAAAATGTGATTATGGACAAAGAAGTTACTGAACATGGTATTGATTTTGTAAAAATAGCACAATTACTGGAAGACTTAAAAGAGGAACGACGCAGATTTAACACCTATATCGATATTAAAACTCGTCGTCCAAAACCAAATCTTTCATCTCGTGAAAATAGAACGCTTCGATTTTATCTGTATGCGCTTGATAAGGCCATTCGTGATTTAACTGGTGAAGAGCGTCGTCGTCGCGTTGTTCAGTAATAAACTATTGCTTGTATTGCTTGATGTACATGTTATCAAGTCGGTTCATGTATGCTTGTCCCGTATAACTCCAGGCATCATTTGTTAAGTTCTGTAAAAAAGGTAAGTAGTTATCTTTTTGTTCATTGTATCGATTAATCTCTACTTCATTCATGCCTGATGGTCTATAGGCAGGGTTGTTTCGGTGCCAAATGTTTTTTATCCAGTCCCATGATTTATAGACAGCAAATCCTACCGGTACGATTGCTCCTACTTGAGTAGAAATATGAAGGTTGGCAAGAGCCCATGTCCAAGACGTAATTGTGCTCCCTATAGTCCAAGCATAAGAGGCTGCTGTGCTACCACCTGACAACCTATAAAAATTGTACAATGATGTTAAATCATTGGTATAAGCATGATTTACATCCATAATTCTTTCAGGTAAAATACTGTTTCCTGATTTATCATTTAACCAGCTTGGTAAAGAAACATTGGATGCCTTATCCTTAATCCATTCCTGAGCAGTCTCAGAATAATTAAGGGACTGAATTGTTGTCATAATCAGGGCTGTAAACCAATTTGGCAAATACGGCATGTTTTCTGGAAGTATGCCTGGATTGAAAAAGCATTGAAAGACGAAGAAAGTTACAAGAATCGATATTTTTGCTTTATTTTCTTTTATAGATGGATGTAATTTTTCTATCAGAGGATCAACTATCGATTTAACTGCTAATTCCATTTTTTTATATGTTTCAGGAGATGTCTTTTTCATAATATTCATTGCAGTAGCTGTAGCTACTGAAGCTACTGCAGCTCCTGAAGTTACTGCAGCTATATATGTACTAGGGGATGATTTTCCGTGATCTGCTATAGTCAAACCATTAATGACGCCGGCTGTTAGATCGGCTACAACCTCTGTGCCAGCTTCAGCCATAGGCGATTTGGTACAATAACGTACAATTTGTGGAGCCATATTCTTTGCTATATTTGAACGAGCGATGCTTAATTGGTTTCCGCCGGATAATTTTGAAACGAGCAAGGCAATCTCGTTTTCATTAAGATAATCTCCTGGAGCCATATCCTTGTTTATTGGTGCAAGGAGGTAGATTTTATCACGTAATTTTTTAAACTTATCATAAGCATCACGCTTCTTTTCAGAAAGGAGATTGCCTTCTTTAGGCTCAAGGTTTTCTAGTATAACATCAAGTCTGTTGAAGAGCCATGCTGTAAAGGTAATGAGTGATGGAGACAAAGGAAGCTCTTTTGTTTTTAATATTTTCTGTTTTTTCTTTGCGTTTCCCTCAGTTTCGCAAGGTAACTGTAGGATAGATTGTCCAGATTTTGTAACAGCTTTAAAGGTTGAGTATACCTCACTTGCTTGCTTCACAGATTCATTTTTTGTCGTATTGAGTACTGTTTTTGTAGCAGACCAAGTCAATAGCTTGGTTGTTGTCCAATAAGAGGTCGACTTATTCTGTTTTTCATGATCATTAAGAAGGCTTTCAGTTAAAGAATGTTTCGACTTTGGATCTGTTTGAGGATCTAAAAAAAGTTGCTTAATCTGGTCAGTCTCTTTCTCTGTAAGGTTTTCTGCTGCTTTTTTGAAAGAAAGTTTCTCAATGCTTTTGAATATGTCAAAATTATCATTAACTAACATTCTTTCGTAGTCAGTACTTATTTTTTTGTACCATTTAGAAATATATGGAGCATGTGAAATCCATGAATCGCTTAAGTATTTTTGGCTGTAACTAAGCGTATAAGCTGATTTAGCAAATTCAGGGTCTGTTTTTATGAGGTAAGCAATAACTTCTTTTTCGGAGTATTTTTTAATTGCTGCATCTATTGAAGTGGATATAAATCCTATGCAGAAGAAGATTGTTAAAACTATTTTATTTATATTTTTCAAAAATAACATGATTCACCATCCAAAATAACTAAAAATAATATTATTACATTTTTCTATTTGTAGAATATAAATCATATTTTGAATTACAACAAGTGGGTTTATGTAAAAAGGCTTGAAATGATGCTTTTAATAAGAAAGAGAAGAATTAAAAGAGTTTTTTGAAAATATCAGTACCAGCCAAAAAGTGCCAGTGAAGGTGCATGACTGTCTGACCTACTTCAGGACCATTATTGCAAACGAGGTTGAACTGAGGGTGCTGTTGCGACAGTTCTTTGACCATAAGTGCCATCTGAGCAATGACATCACTGTTTTTAGCAGAAATATCAGTCATATTAATTATATGTTTTTTAGGAATAATCAGAATATGGGTTGGCGCTTTAGGAAAGATATCGTTGATTGCTATGGCCTGTTCATTTTCTGCAACGATAATTGTTTCTATTTTTTTATTGATTATTGAGCAAAATATGCATGAATCCATATTTGGTCCTTTTTAAGATTTTTGGTGCCGAAGATCGGACTCGAACCGACACAGTATTTCTACCGCGGGATTTTGAGTCCCGTGCGTCTACCATTCCGCCACTTCGGCACACTTCTAACAGAAATTATCAAAAAACGAGTAAAAGT
>JAESUJ010000005.1 GCA_016763165.1 Candidatus Babeliales bacterium | reverse complement strand
GAAGGCGTCACAAAGCAAGAAAGTTACCTTCTTTTTCAAGAAAAAAAACAGGATAATAATAAAATAAGCCAAGTGCCGTGAGAAAAGCCTCACGGTATAACGGGGAGATAAAGAGCATGAAAAGGAATTTATTTTTTATAACAGTTGCATCTCTGTTTATCTGGGCAACGTTTGCCTCTGCTGCTGAAGAGACCAGTGTTTTCGATCAATTTGAAGCAGTCATTGCTTTGGAAAAAAAAGAGGTCAAATCTTTGATTGAAGAGCATAAGGATGATGATGCTGATAAGCTTGTTAAAGCATTAAGTGAATCAGGTTTGGTTAGCATTGGTGGTGCATTTGTGATTACACAGAGCTCTATGCGTGTACGAGAAATAGAGGAAGAAGTTGCAAATATGTCTTTGTCTGCTGAAAAGAAATTAGAAGAACTAACCAAACAAATTGATCAGGTCGAAGAAGAGCAGTATCAAAAATTATTAGAAATAAACCCGGATATGTTGCCAAAAAAACAGCATGAATTTTTACAAACATGGATCGAAGAATATAGACAACATCAAGAAGAAAAAGAAGAAAAGAAACAAGAGAGACCGTTTATTGAAATAGATGAATCAGCTATGGATGAAAGTTCGATGGAAGATGATGCTGATTCTGATGATGCTTCAGTTCAAATAGCTGAAGTTATTCAACGCATGGTTGAAAATCCAACAAAAGCAGATCAAGAAGAACTTGAACAGGTTCTCGAAGATGCTGGTATCCAAAAAATTATTGAAGAACATGATGATGATAATAATGAAGCAGCGCTAGCAGCAAAACTCATAGCAGCTGGTGTAGGGGTCGGAGCAGTCGCTTTGTTGGTTAAAAATGCATATGACAGAAAAAAGAAGGCTGGCAAGGTAAATATCAAAAAACAGATGCTTTCAGAACGTCTGGTTGCAAGAGGTCAGAAAGAAGTAAAGATAGAAGCAGATCGGAAACCGCCTGTTCTTTCAGAGGAATATAAAAAATCGGCCGCTTCACTAGGGCTTGATCCAGATGCTCCTATGACAGAGAAAGATATTAAAAAGAAATATGTAGAAGCTATGTTTGCTGATCATCCAGATAAAGGTGGACCAGGTACAAGAACTAAAGAATTAATGGATGCACGAAAAAATTTGTTGAACTCTCCGGAGTTAAAGCAGAATCAAGCTCGAGAAGAGACTCTTTTTAACGAAGAGAAAGAGCAAGTGAAAAAAGCTGATACTTCAGAGCCACGATACAGACGTGAAAGCGTTAGTGAAATGGATCGGGAGCAAGTTACATCTGACCAAGATCAAGAAAAAAACTTTCAGTCAAAGAGAGATAACGCTGAAAGCGACAGAGAGAGGTCTGGCAATAAAGAAGTTTTCGGTCGCGATTCAGAGGATGGAAAGCGTCGAATTGTTCAGTCAGGTGAGACAAAGGATAGCTTTACATTGCTTAAAAAACGTCGTGGATTGTTAGAAAAATTAAAAGATCGTAAGAAAAAAGTTATTGTTAAAGGTAGAGAGAAAAAAAGAAAAGCATCCACATCAGTCCGATCTATTCGGTCAAGAGTTAAACAAGTTCGAACTAATATGCAAAATAAAAAACCGTATCGATTTAAAAAGTAATCTTTAAAAAATGGGATGGATGATGAAAAAAATATATTTAGCTTTGCCATATTTTCTAGTTATAATCTCGACGATCTATGCTCGAGAAATGAGCGTCTATGACTTACTTGAAGCAGAGATAGCTTCAGAGAAGTCTTTCATTCAAGAAGTTATTCATTCACATATAAAGACATCAGATAAAAAAGTTGTTATTAAAGCATTCTCAGAAAAAGGTATTTCTATTGATGCAGCAACTGTCATAGCTGAAGAGATGGCTACGCTCAATGATGAAAGAAAGATACTCAAAAAGATGAGCTCTATCTCTCTTAAGAATCGTGTTGAGATGCTTGCAGCAAAAATTGATATGATAGAGTCTAAAAAAAGAAAAAAATTTGAAACGATAGAAGTTGATCTGTTACCAGATAAAGAACGGTTGTTTTTACGTCGGTGGATTGAAAAATATGATGAAAAACATGACGAAAAAAAAGCTGATCAGGTTGTCGGTATGAAAAGTGATGAAGTATCAGAAGATGTTGAATCATTAAAACCTCCAGAACTTGATATGCCAGTGATGAATCAAGCAGAGGAAGAGCTTCCATTGTTTCCAGATGATGAAGAGCTGCCATTTTTGCAAGAAGAGGACTCAGTTCGATTAGAATTGGATGAAGAATCTGGTGACAAAAGTTTAGAAGAAAAAAATGAGTCATCTGATGTAATGATTGATGATGAGGAGAAAGAATCGAAAGATGGCATGAGTACAGCACAAAAGTTTGTTGCTGCGGCAGTTGCTGGTACTGTTATCAAGATGGGAGTAATTGCTGGAGGAAGCGCAGGTTATAAGAAATATAAACGTGCTAAAAAAAATTACAAAGCAAAAAAAACAGCTGAAAGAGAAAAATTTCAAAAGTATGGAGACATTGAAAACTATGACAAAAAAAAACAAACTTGGATAGAATGAGAGAAAAGATGTTTATGAGTGATAAAGAGCGCAGAAGAGAGAAAATGCAGATAAGTAGCCCACATCAGAAGTTAGAAACAAAGTATTCTTTAGATTCTACTCTTTTGAATCGTGAAAAAAGTGGATTTGCAGGGAGTGATCGTAAAGTTTTAAAGCAGGATCAAGATGAATCTAAAAAAAGTATTCGACAAGGCATTGCAGATGAAAAGAAACGAATGAAGTTGTTAAATAAAAAACCTTCGAGATTTAAGAGACGTTCTATTCGTCATTAAAAATAAAAAGGGGCGGGTAAATAACCCGCCCCTTTTTTTATGTACTTCGTTGTTTTGAAAATTGAATCGCTTTACTTTCAATGACAGTAAATTCACGATCAATTTCATTTAAAAATTGTAAAATTTCTTCGTTATAAGCTGGGTGTCGCAAGCTGAGCATGATATTCGACTTCATCCATTCAAGGGGGGTTCCAACATCGTATCGATGTGTTCCTTGAATTTTATAACCAAATATTTTTTCGCCTGATAGTAATAATTTTTGAATAGCATCAGTTAATTGTACTTCACCAAGAGCGCCAACAGTTGATTCTTCTAATGCGTCGAAAATACGAGGAGAGAGGATATATCGTCCCATGATAGCAAGATTTGAAGGGGCTTCTGTTTGCGAAGGTTTTTCAATGACATCACGAATTTGAAACAGATTTGGTGAAAGTTGCTTTTTGATATTAATAATTCCATATCGAGAGGTCTGCGATAATGGAACTTCTTGGATCGCAATAACACTTGCTCGTTCTTGACT
>JAESUJ010000021.1 GCA_016763165.1 Candidatus Babeliales bacterium | reverse complement strand
GCGCTTTCAACCGCTCAGCCACCTCTCCAAGAAAAAACGTCTGTATTAATACAGACGTTTTTTAATATTATTTATCAGAAGGTGTAACTTCTGAAGATTTTTTTTCTGTTTTTTTAGTTGCTTCTTTAGTAACAGTTTTTACTTTTACTACTTCTACTTTAGGTTCAGATTTAGCTTCAACTTTCACTTCAGATTTAAGTTCAGTTTTTGCTTCTGGTTTAGCTTCAATTTTTCTTGGACGTCGTCCAGGTTTTGCCGTTCTGTTTTCTGTTTTTTCTTTTGCAGTTGGTGCAGGATTTTCTTTTTTAAATTCTGCATACAGTTTTTTACCTTCTTGGGCCATTTCAATGATATAATCAAGAATAAAACCAATGGATCGTGGAGAGTCATCATTTGCAGGAATGATATAGTTAATTCCTGATGGATCTGTATTAGTATCAACAAGTGCAATAATAGGAATTCCTAAACGGGATGCTTCTTTTACAGCGGTTGATTCTCTTTTTGCATCAACAATGATAACTGCTGCAGGAGGGAAATCAAGATCTACAATTCCACCAATGTTTTTGTTAAGTCGGTCAATTTCTTTGTTAATTGTACCAATTTCTTTTTTCTTATAATTAGTAAGCGGCTTTTTGACTACATCTTGCAAGTGTAAAAAACGAGTAATTGCTTTACGAACTTGTTCGAAGTTGCTTAAAGTTCCTCCAACCCAGCGGTGGATGATGTATGGCATAGCAAGTTCTTTACCTGCTTTTTCAACAGCTTTTTGTCCCGCTTTTTTTGTACCTACAATTAAAAGAGAACCACCTTTTGAAACTTTTTCTTTAATAAATTTACCGGCTCTTTCAAGAAGGAAAGCTGTTTTGGATACATCAATTAGATGTGTTTTATTGTTTGAACCCCGTAAAAATGGTCTCATTCGAGGGTCCCATCGTGAAGTCTTATGTCCAAAGTGGATACCAGCTTGTAACATTTGTTTTAAATCGAGAGCCATAAAGTAATCCTTTATTAAAGATTGTGAGGGTTATTTTTAATAGTAACACGTGGGTCCAACTACATTGATTTTTATAAATCGGCAGGGTAACCACCCTTTTTATTTAGTGTCACATCAACGACATTTCAGATATATAATTTAGCAAATATAGAAATATTAGCAATCTTTTTTTGTATCCTCATTAAGAGATTGTCGCTCAGGGTTGCAACAGCTTGTCTTATTGTATTATTTGGGGTGGTATGATATAATTTAAAAATCGAAAAAAACAGTATGAATACTACAATTGTGAAAGATTTATAATGGATAAAAAAATAGCATTTGGGACTGATGGTATTAGGGGACATGCAGATAAATGGCCTTTTACTGATGACTCTTTGTATGTATTAGGGCTTTCTTTATTTGAGTGGATTGTTGCAAAGTACGGGTATAGTTCTGATTTATCTATTATGATCGGATATGATACAAGAGAGTCAGCTGAACGTATTAAAAAATCTTTGATACATGGGTTGCTGCACGTAGATAACATAGACATATGCGATGTTGGGATCATTCCAACGCCTCTTCTTTTATGGTGGGCTCAAAAAAAAAAAAACAACTATTGCTATCATGATTTCAGCTTCACATAATTCGTATTTTGATAATGGAATAAAAGTTTTTGATGTTGCAACTGGAAAAATTAATGAACATGATGAGCATCAGATAACTGAATTATACAATGCAACTTATTCTTGCTTGGACGATGTGATCTTTAAGCGTTCATACCGACATACTTTTCCTTTATGCAATGATTGGAAAGATTTTTATAAAAAGTGGATACAAAAGATTATTCCGTACAATACATTATGTGAATCAAAAATTGTTATTGATGCAGCTAATGGTGCAATGTCAGAGATGGCTGTGGATGTTTTTAGACTGTTTGTATCAGATGTAGTTGTTATTAATGCAAAGCCTAATGGAAAAAATATCAATGCAGGATGTGGAGCTATGTATCCAGAAAAACTTGCAGAAATAGTTATTAAAGAAAAAGCTCTGTTGGGATTTGCGTTTGATGGAGATGGAGATCGAGTGATTGCTGTTGATTATCATGGTCATATTCGAGATGGCGATGAAATGCTTTATTTATTGCTACAGCATCCTGATTTTTACAATCAAAAAATTATTGTTGGAACAATTATGAGCAATGTTGGATTTGAGCAAGCTCTTCAAAGCGAAGGAAAGCAGCTTGTGAGAACTCCTGTTGGAGACAAGCATGTTGCTCATGCAATGAAAAAGCATGCATCACTGATTGGTGGAGAGGCATCAGGTCATATAATTCTTAAGCCATATATATCAACAGGAGATGGTCTTTTTGTGGCGATTAAAGTATTTGAAACTATTATTAACAAGTATGCTAATTTCGATGATTCTTTTACGCGTTTTATTCAAATTAACAAGTCATTGCCTATCTCATCACGTATTCCAATTGAAGAGCTGAATTGTTATCAGGAGTTACAAGCGTTGCATCAAGAGATCACTCCAGGTCGTATGATTGTGCGATATTCAGGAACAGAAGAAATTATTCGAATTACTACAGAGCATGAAGATGAAGCTATTGCAGAAGCAATAAATAAACAGATAGTGAGCTTATTGGCGAATGCATACTAAGTAGGAGAAAAGTATGTTGTATAAATCTATGTTTAATAATATTAAGCGTCTTTTTTTAAAAGGTTTTTTTACTCTTTTGCCACTGACAGTAACATTTTGGGTTTTGAAATTTTTGTATAACACATCAATTCGTATTTTGGCTCCTTTGAGAGCGATAGAGCCATGGTGGATGCAAAATATTCCAGGATCTGAAATTGTTATAATTTTCTTCTTTTTTTTATTTATCGGCTTACTAGGGCAGTTTTTTATTATTACACCATTTATGCTGTACGTTGAAAAAATTGTTACCAAAATACCGCTTGCACGAATTGTGTATGCAAGCGTTAAGACAATGGGTGACTTTTTTGATGCGTCAGGGCATCCGGAGTTAAAAAGAAAAGTTGTTTTAATTCAGTATCCTGCAGAAGGTGTTTATAAAATAGCTTTTTTATTAGGAGAAACAGAAGATATTAAGCGATTGATTCATAAAAAAAATGATGAGAAAATAATGAAAGTATTTATGCCAACTTCGCATATCACAACTGGTTTCATGATCTTTGTTCCGGAGTCACATATTATTTCAACAAATATTTCTTTTGAAGATGCGGTAAAGATGATGATTTCGTGTGGTGTTATTCATCCTAATAATATTGGACCATCAAATGATAAAGAGGCTTGATTCTTTATTTTTATCACGCTTTTTACGATATTTTTTTTGATGTACGGCATGCTAGTTTTTTTGTATGTGATTATTGATTATTGTGATAAAAAAATAGGCATAGCATCTGGCCTTGAGATGTATATTCTGTATCATACTTTTTTTTTACTGCTTGATCGGTTATCATTTGCTTTATATGTAGCACTACTGCTATGGTTACGTTCTCTCATTGTGTTGCAAGAGGCGGAGCGATTCCTTTTGTTGCATATTTCTTTTATTAGTCGAGTTCGGCCTATCTTAATGAGCTTTTTAATTATTTCTACTATTGGTGCTTGTTGCCAGTCTATGTATGGAATGTCTGTCCATTTCGCAAGAAAAAAACTGAGAGAAAGTCTTGTTTGCAAGAAAAAACAAAAGGCAGTTTTGTGGAAGAATATTGGTGGAAGGAAATTAGTTCGCTTTGTTGAGGGAGTTGAAGATAGAGCAGTCTTTTTCGATGTAGATAAAAATATGCCTGATATCTTGTTATCAAGTATTGAAGAACAAAAATCTATTAATCATGATTGCAAAAACGATGTCGAAGAGAAGGAAATATTTCAATTTAAGGCAGCCTGTTTTTTTTGGTACTTTTTGATTATTATCATTCAACCATTATGTACACTGGTTTTATTTTGGATAGCTTTAGAAAAAGGCATTTTTCTTTGGTACAGTGGTATTGGTTTCTATTTTTTATATCATCTAGGTTATGCTTTTTTACAGGTTGGAGATTCTGTTTCTACTGGACAAAAAATATGGCTTATGGCTTGGGTAATGGTCTGTATTTGTTTGTATGGATATATGTTTAGTAAAGATAGATTTCAAGCGAGTCAGCATGCGTAAAAAGGGGGAATTGATATGATTGTTCTGGTTGATGGGTACAATGTAATGAAAATGGTGTTTTCGTGTAGAGGGCAGCAGTTTCGCATGGAAAAAAGAAAGTTTATATGCGAAATTGGAAAATATTTTAAAATAAAATCAGAAACAGTGAGCCAGGTGATACTCTTTTTTGATGGTGGTTTAAGCATGCATATGATGCGTGAAGTGAAAAATGGTGTCGTGGTGATGCATAGCGGACAACGAATGAGCGCCGACGATGTGATCATTGAATATGTTGAGAAAAAAAAGAACAAAGAATTTCTTTTAGTTACTAATGATCGAGGTTTGATAAAACTTTCTCACCAGGCGGGTAAGTATGTTGTTTGTATGGATAGCGATGCTTTTTGGGAATTAGTTTGTAAAACTGTTATTATGGATAAGCAAACTACTCAGAGTGCTTCTGGGTTGAGTGGAGAAATTAAGAAAATTGATCATGGTGATGAATCAGTGAGTAATGAGCTCGATGCGTTGATGATGATTGCTAGTGTTAATCTTCCTGATAAGGATGAAAACGAGCATTCAACAAGAGATGCTCTGCATAAAAGAAGAAAAAAAGGTACTGCCGCATCAGTTATAAAAAAAATATAAAAGTGAAATATGAATATAACAGAAGAAGTAACATATAACGTTGATCAAATTGACAAAGTGATTGAAATAAATATTATGCCTTATTTGCAGAATGTACGTACTATTTTGTTTTTTGGTTCATTAGGTGCTGGAAAAACAACATTAATCAAGCGTCTTATTTATGCTTTAGGATCAAAGAAAATAGTGACAAGTCCAACATTTAATTATGTTAACTTTTATCAAGGCAATGCTGTTCAGATACAACATTTTGATTTATATCGACTTAATGCATGGGAAGATGCTGAAGAGCTAGGACTGCACGAACAGATGGGCGCAGAAGGGAGTCTCTCATTGATTGAATGGCCGGATATAGCGCATCTGTTTTTTCAAAATGAAAAAAAATCTTATGAAGTTTTAGAGTTGCATATATCCTATGATTTGAGCAATCATGCTGTACGTCGTATGTTGCTTAAGCGACTTTGAAAGTAATAAAAATATTTTTTGCAAAAAAAGGTTGATATCTTTTCATAACAAGATATGCTGTTTTAAGCAGTTATTAGCAATTGATTTTACAAGAAACTGTTTTTTTTGAAATTTTTAAAAGCGATGCTTTGTTGTGATAGGGGAGGTTCCTGAGCGGTTAAAGGGGACGGACTGTAAATCCGTTGGCACAGCCTTCACAGGTTCGAATCCTGTTCTCCCCACCAACTACTCGATATAGAGTTTTCGGTGATTGTTGTTAGCACCTAAATAACTGAGATTTATTGAAGAACTGTTTTTTTATAAATCAAAGAAATTTAGCAAGTTATAACATGATTGCATAACAGAGCGTTAGTATTATTGAAACAAGGTTGGTTTCTGATTGTTGTAGAAAATTATAGGTACTATTTATTTAATAGCTTGTTATAATTAAATACAATAGGAAGTACTTGACTTATGTAGTAGATTTAGAGAAAATAAATGCGGGAATAGCTCAATTGGTAGAGCGACAGCCTTCCAAGCTGTAGGTCGCGGGTTCGAGCCCCGTTTCCCGCTCCATTTTGTGGGCTGGCATAGCTCAGTTGGTAGAGCAGCTGATTTGTAATCAGCAGGTCGCCGGTTCGAATCCTGTTGCCAGCTCCAGATACATTATGTTTATTATACATGTATTTTGGCCCACGTAGCTCAGTTGGTAGAGCACTTCCTTGGTAAGGGAGAGGTCGCCGGTTCGAATCCGTTCGTGGGCTCCACGTGCTTATCAACTTTTCATTATTAAATTTTTATTATTAAATATTGTATTTTTTTAAAAATCAATTAGAATAAAGT
>JAESUJ010000004.1 GCA_016763165.1 Candidatus Babeliales bacterium | reverse complement strand
TTAAATAATCAACTTGTCCAGCTAATGCAGCTTCAGTAAGCACTTTTGTTGTTTCTTGGAATGATGCAGCAGAAATAAAACTATCTGTTCCTAGAGAAGCTTTAGTAAGACCCATCAATAATGGATGCGATAATGCTATCTTCTTACCTTCAGCAGCCATAACCGTATTAACTAACTGCAAATGCACTTTGTCAATACGATCACCAACAACAAATGTTGTATCACCTGGATCCGTAATGCGAACTTTCTTCAACATCTGCCGAACTATCAACTCTATATGTTTATCATTAATTGAAACACCTTGCAAGGTATAAATTGATTGTATCTCTTTCACAAGATATTTTTGCAATTCATCTGGACCTAGTATACGTAAAATGTCATGGACATTTGGAGTTCCTGAAGTTAATAGATCACCAGCACTTACCTGTTCACCATCTTCAACGTTTAAATATTTACTACGAGATACTGTATATTCAAATGTTTCGCCTTCTTCTGTTGTTACCATGATACGACGCTGTCCACGATGCAATCCACCGAAAGTAACTGTTCCATCAACTTCACTCAAAACAGCTGCATCGCTTGGAGATCTTGCTTCAAATAACTCTGATGCCCGCGGAAGACCACCAGTAATATCTTTTGATTTGCCTCCCTTGCGAGTTAACTTCGCAATCACATCACCTGCTTCAATTGTTGCACCATTTCTAACAATTAAATGAGCTCCTGTTGGAAGGTAATATCGAGCCTCTTCACCTTGACTATCAACAATTGAAATGTATGGTTGACGTTTTTCATCACGTCTTTCCAAAATAGTTTTTGTTGAATTTTCAGATGATTCATCAAAATATTCCTGAAAGGTAACATTTTCTATAAGATCAACATACGTTATTTTACCTGACTTTTCAGTCATAATAACCTTGTATAAATCCCACTCAATGAGCTTGTCACCCACTACTACTCTTTGACCGTCTTCAACAAGTAAACGACCACCATATTCTAAATTACAAACCTCAAGCTCACGACCATCATCAGCAACGATAGCAAGTTTTGCTTTACGATTCATCACTATCAATACGCCATCATTATTTTTTATAAACTTGATACCACGATAATGAACTTTTCCAATAAATTTTGATTTAAAATATGTATTTTCAATAATACCACTTGCAATACCACCAACGTGAAAGGTTCTCATAGTAAGCTGAGTTCCTGGTTCACCAATTGATTGTGCAGCAATAATACCAACCGCAGATCCAATATCCACCAACTCTGAAGTTGATAAATCAAGACCATAGCATTTTACACAAACACCACGAACAGCTTGACAGGTCAAAACAGAACGAATTGCAACTTCTGTTACAGCAGATTCTTTAAGAATAGCCAGAACAGATTCACTAATAACCTCACCAACTGCAGCAACTTGTTTACCACTAACTGGATCAATAATTGCATCAGCTGCTACTCTACCATTAACACGCTCTTCAAGTGTTTCAATTACCACACCAGCTTCTTGCAGCACAGAAACATTAATATAGCCTAATGTTCCACAATCTAATTTAGTAACAACAACATCTTGCGCAACATCTACTAAACGACGAGTTAAATATCCCGAATCAGCAGTTCTTAACGCAGTATCTGCTAAACCTTTACGAGCACCATGAGTAGAAATGAAGTATTCAAAAACATTTAAACCATCTTTAAAGTTTGCAAGAACTGGAGTTTCCATTGTCTCACCGGATGGCTTTGACATCAGTCCCCGCATACCACCAAGTTGACGGATTTGTTGTCGAGTACCACGAGCTCCTGAGTCCAACATAATATAAACTGGATTAAACGGTATATTTGAACCATCAGCATTTTCATGAGCAAGTGTATCAAGAGCTTTAAGATCCTTAATCATAGCATTTGTCACATCTTCAGTTGCACGTGACCAAATTTGAATTACTTTATCTCGACGTTCTCCATTGGTAATAACACCGTTGCGAAATAACTTTTCTGCTTTATCAACTTCTTTCTTACCTTTATCAACAATTCCTTTTTTAGCCTCTGGAATAACTAAATCATCAATACATAAAGAAATCCCAGCTAAAGTTGCATGCGTAAATCCAAGTTTCTTAATGTTATCCAGAGCATAAACTGTTTTTTCTTGCCCACTTACTCGATAGATTTTTGAAATTAACTCAACAAGGTCTCTCTTTGCCATTACTTTGTTAATCCACTCAAACTCTGTCTCTGATGGCAATGTTTCATACAACAGTATACGTCCAACTGTTGTTTCTACAATACGTCTATCTTCTAAACGCAACTTAACCTGTGCTTGTAAGTGAACTTGTTTATGTTGATAGGCAAACACAACTTCTTCAATATTAGTAAATATCAGACCTTCACCAAGTGTATTTTTACGACTTTTAGTCATATAATACAGACCAAGAACCATATCTTGTGATGGAACCGCTATTGGACGACCACTTGCTGCTGTTAAAATATTTTTTGTTGATAACATTAAGTTAATTGCTTCAGATTGAGCTTTTTTACTTAATGGAATGTGAACTGCCATTTGGTCACCATCAAAGTCAGCATTATATGCTGTACAAACTAATGGATGAATTTTAAGCGCTTTTCCTTCAACAAGTACTGGGAAAAAAGCCTGTATACTTAGTCTATGCAATGTTGGTGCACGATTCAAAAGAACTGGTCGATCTTTTACAACCGCTTCAAGAGCTTCCCAAACTTCATTTGTTTGCTCTTCAACCATGCGCTTTGCCATGCGTAAATTCATTGCAAGTTCACGATTCTGCAACTCAACATACACATATGGTTTAAATAATTCTAACGCCATTAACTTCGGTATGCCACACTGATGTAATTGCAATTCAGGATCTACAACGATAACTGAACGACCAGAATAATCAACACGTTTGCCGAGTAAATTTTGACGGAATCGACCTTGCTTACCACGCAACATTTCACTTAATGATTTCAATGGTCGCTTATTAGATCCACGAACAGGATGCCCACGACGACCGTTGTCAATTAATGCATCAACTGATTCTTGAAGCATCCGACGTTCATTTTTTATCATGACATCAGGAGCTTCTAATTCAATTAAACGCTGCAAACGTATGTTACGATTTAAAACACGACGATACAAATCATTCAAATCAGAACTAGCAAAACGACCACCCTCGATCGGTACTAATGGACGTAAATCAGGTGGGATAACAGGCAATACAGTCATTATCATCCACTCAGGTCGAATATTTGCATTACTCATGTCCATCAATAACTTATAACGACGAGCAAATCGATGCTTTTGCGCAACAGATGCTGTTTGTTCATATTCTTCTTGAACTTTACGTGCATAAAACTGTAGATCTATAGCTGAAAGCAATAGATGAATTGCTTCAGCACCCATCTCAGCTTTAAACTGAATATCGTCAAGATTTTCATGGATATATTCATCAAATTCTTGACTAGTCAATAAGCTTTTTTGTGGAAAAGATGAACTACCTTGATTAATAACAACGTAACTGTCAAAATAAATAACTTTTTCAATGTCACGAACAGTCATATCTAAAATCAAACTCAAATAACTTGGAATACCTTTTAAGTACCAAATATGACAAACCTTAGAAACAAGATTAACATGCCCCATACGCTCGCGTCGAACACGGGCCTGAATAACCTCTACGCCACATTTTTCACATGTTACGCCTCGATGCTTCATCCGTTTGTATTTTCCACAATTACATTCCCAATCCTTTACAGGACCAAAAATACGTGCACAAAACAATCCATCTTTTTCTGGCTTTAATGTTCTATAGTTTATGGTTTCAATTTTTTTAACTTCGCCATACGATAAAGAGCGAATTTCTTTAGGAGAAGCCAAACTAAAACGCAACGCGTTAAATTGCGTGACATTTATATATTCCCTAAATCTTTCTAAGATCTGACTATTCACTGACTTCCTCCTTAGTAACTTTGCATAAATCTATTTGCA
>JAESUJ010000020.1 GCA_016763165.1 Candidatus Babeliales bacterium | reverse complement strand
ATAAAGTTGAAAAGTTTTCCTGAGAAGTTTATTGGATGACCATGTGTTAAGTGTCCACCTGAAGCAAGATTCATACCAAGAACTGTATCGCCAGGCTTTAAAACACTGAAATAAACTGCCATGTTTGCGGAAGAGCCCGAGTGTGGCTGCACGTTGACATGTTCTGCTTTAAGAAGTTGTTTTGCCGAGTCAATAGCACGTTGTTCTATGATATCAACCGTTTCACATCCCCCATAATATCGAGCGCCAGGATACCCCTCAGCATATTTATTGGTGAGGTGAGACCCCATTGCACGCATAACATCAACAGTAACATAATTTTCAGAAGCGATGAGGTTGATACTATTTTGTTGGCGACGAGCTTCTTCTTCAATTAAAGAAGATATTGTTGAAGACATATGTTTTCCTTCAGGGTAGGATCTGTTTAAGAGTGTTGATACCATACAATCTCCTGTTTTTCATTGGCTAAATTTATTGTATATTTTTTAGTTTTATGCATATAATTCTTTATAGAAAGATTGCATACTTGGATAGAAAAAGCAAAGGAATTTGGTGAGCATATGGATAAAATTTATGCCCCATGGCGACAGTCATATATTGAGAACATTGATAAAAAAAATAATGGTTCTTTGGACGTCAAAGAATGTGTTTTTTGTGTAGCATTTCAAGAAAAAGATAATGCTAAATCTTTTATTTTAAAGCGAACAGAACTTACTGTTACTATGCTGAATGTGTATCCGTACATTGGTGGTCACTTGATGGTTCTACCATACGAACATAAAGGTGAATTGTTTGAATTAACTGGAGAAGTTCGTGCTGCGATAATGGAAGAAGTTAATTTTTCGATTGAAGCATTAAAAAAAAGCATCAATCCTCATGGATTTAATGTTGGCTTAAACCTTGGTGATGCTGGTGGAGGAGGTATTCCATCCCATCTCCATATGCATGTTTTACCACGATGGCATGGTGATACAAATTTTATGCCACTTTTGAGTAATACTAAGCCAGTTTCATGTTCTATAGAAAATATTTATGAACAATTACTCCCTTTTTTTATATCTAAGAAAGCAATAAAGTAAGTTTTTATTTGGTCGGTTTATGAGCTATTTTTCTTGTACATAAGTCGAGAATCTTTTTGAACAATAGTTGTTGAATGTTTAATGGTAGCTCGAGAGTTCCTGCACCAGAATCGCATACGATAATGATGCAGAGCTTAGTTATTTTTACTGTTGTTCAGAGTTGTCAGAAAACTATCTCATCAATGCATCTCTGAAAAAATCTAAATTATCAAGAACTTTTCCAATACCAGTAATAACACAACGAAGTGGATCATCAGCAAGTCGAACAGGCAACTTGGTTTCTGCTTCTAGTAAAGTTGTTAAATTTTTCAGTTGAGATGTTCCACCAGCCAGTGTGATTCCTCGTTCTGCAAGATCAGAAGAAAGCTCAGGAGGGGTGTTTTCAAGAGCAGATCTAACTGCATCAATAATAATTGCGATCGGTTCAGTCAGTGCTTCAAAAACTTCAGCATCCGTTAAAGTTAATGTCTTAGGAAGGCCGGTCATGAGGTCGCGTCCTTTGATAGTAGCTTCTTGAACTTCGGATCCAAGCATTGCTGTTCCTATGTTGATTTTAATGACTTCAGCTGTACGCTCTCCAATTAAAAGATTGTATTTGCGTTTGACGTACTGAACAATGGCGCGATCCATTTCATCACCACCCATACGAACAGACTTACAATAAACAACATCTTTGAGAGAAATAATAGCAACTTCTGTTGTTCCGCCTCCAATATCAACAATCATATTTCCTGTTGGATCTTCAACGTTAAGACCAGCACCTATGGCAGCTGCCATAGGTTCCATAATTGTATGTACTTCGCGTGCTCCTGCCTGTTTAGCAGAGTCTTCAATCGCTCTTTTTTCTACTTGTGTGATTCCAGAAGGAACACCAACAATCATGCGTGGCCTTACCAGCGTTGTACGATTATTATGTACTTCTTTGATGAAAAATCTGAGCATGCTCTCTGTTAGCTGATAGTTGGCAATTACTCCGTCACGCATAGGGCGACAAGCGATAATGCTCTCAGGCGTTTTGCCAAGCATATCTTTTGCTCTGTCTCCTGCTGCGAGCACTTCATGAGTAGATGTTTTTATTGCAACAACTGATGGTTGGTCAAGAACAATTCCTCTATTTTTTACATAGATAATGGTATTGGCTGTTCCTAGATCAATGCCTAGATCATTTGAAAAATAACGTGTAAGGACTGCGGGTAAAAATTTCATAAAAAGACCTCTCAACAACAAAAAATGTTGCTATCAAAAGTGTAATACTATTCCAAATTCAAAATGATAATTTTGTGCGGCACCACGCCCACCAAGGGGGTAATTATATAGAGCATAAAAATGTGGATCGTACCACCATTTTTTTAGAGCAAGATGCGGATTGTAGTTTGCTTCAAATGTTAGGTAGTGCTCGTGCCACTTATTCTGTTCTTTTAATCGTTTTACCTGTAAAAGACCTTCTGTGTCAACAAATAGGCCATCAGCTCTTGTTAGGTAGCTTTTTACAGGGTCATCATGATTAATCTCTGTAAGTTTGTTTTTTGTATGTTGCATATACGTATACTTTATATGAAGATTTGCTCCTTGCAAGAGATTTTCAAAAGTAACATATGGAGCGACAGACCAGAGTATTCCAGATTGTACCTTAATATCCATTTTTAAGGGACTTAAATAGCTTGGTTCTTCATAGACGGCAATTCGTTGTTGTAGATCTTTATGCGATAAAGGAAAAACAATGGAAGTTAGAATTCCTGTTGTTAAGTTCTGTTTTAATTCGACTTCAGCTCCTAAAGAGCCATAAATACTCCAATGGCCATTGTTGCCGAAAGCAACTGATGACATATAATCATCATCTCGTTCGATTCCTGTAGGAGCAACGCTTCCCAGTCGACAAGAGAGTTGTATTTTTTTGCACATAAGAACATGATCCCATGCTTTGTGTAAAGCAAGATGGAACTCGCAGTCGCCAATGCTCGTTTGGGACCATAAGTTTCCTTGTAGTCCAAGTTCTTGATGTATGTCTCGGCGGGCAACTTCTATGTTGTGCCATTTAGTTGGGTCATTATTGTAGATATCATTGAAAAAAGGATCAGATTTTTTTGTTGAAAAAACTGTTTTGTTATGTGTTCTTAGATGTACGATGGGAAGCTTCACACCGAAAAAAAGAAGGTCTTTAAACAGTCGCTGTTCATGAGAAATATTGATACCATATGTTTGAATGGTAACCGCATTATCGTAAATAGCATTTCTTCCTAAGTAGTCAGTACTTAGTTTTCCAAGTGGATTTACGTATGTATTGTTTTCTAAGTCATTGTTATAAATATCAAGAGCTTTTGTGATCTCTTTTAGGTTGTATTCGCCATCAAGGCTCAAAACACTGACTTTTTTTTCATTAAAGTTGAATCCTTTTTTTGCATGAGAAAAGAAAAAGCTTCCAGAGCTTTGTGTCTTATTATTGTAAAAAAAATCTCGCGTTCTGATTGGGGTATGAAAAATGTGATTTGTCTGAAGTGCTGCAATGAGATTATGATTTACAGTCCATAATGTTAACAAAAAAAATGCTACAAATTTTATTGCTGTTTTTTGTTTCATAGAAAAATTCCTGTGGTTGAGTTCAAAAAATTCCTTTACACCTCTGGTAGATTAAATTTTTTTCAGCGAACTGTAAATATAAAAAAGGAACTCCTTGTTAAAAGTCATGATTAAAAAAATAAAATAGGCTTTTTTAGTTGACAAAGCTCTTATGGCAGGATATCTTTTGGTACTAACTATGATCTGTTTCTGGTAAGAGAAATTTATTTCTTTTTAAAGTGCGCATCTTTATTTTAAGATTTTTTCTTGAAATAAAAGTTAATTGATAAGGTTGCCGGGATAGCTCAGTTGGTAGAGCAAAAGACTGAAAATCTTTGTGTCGTCGGTTCGATTCCGTCTCCCGGCACCAATCTTTGTATAAAAGTTATGGCTCGTTAGTCAGTAAGACTTAGAGAAACCTTTAAGTAATTTTGAAATCTGACTCTAAATAATCTTCACAATCGTTACTTCTAACATTCTTTTTTTAAGATTATTTTTTAATGTTAGAGATAGCAGTTGATATTATCAGTCAATACTTATATTATGTTTTTTAATTGTATATATAAATTTTTTAAGAGAGTTTTAGCATATGTTTAATTTTCTTTCGGATCGTTTTTCAGGAATGTTTGATTGGTTAAACGGGAAGTCTCGTCTAACACAATCAGATATTAATAAAGCTTTTGATCAACTGTTTGATGCTTTAATTGATGCTGATGTTCCTCAGGACTTAGCGAAAACATTTTTAACTACTGTAACCGAATCCTTAAAGGGGCAAGATCTTCAAAAGAATATCAACCCTGGTCATTACATTATTAAAGTTGTTCAAGACGAGCTAGCCGCATTTTTAGGATCAAAAGAGAGCGAAAAGTTTTGGCCTATTCAATATCCGTTGACGATGATGGTTTTGGGCCTTCAAGGATCAGGAAAAACTACAACAACGGCAAAAATAGCATATGCTATTAAGGAAAAAGAAGCAGAAAAAGGAAAAAGAAAACGAATTATTGTTGCGTCAGTTGATTATTATAGACCTGCAGCTATCGATCAATTAGAAATATTAGCTCAAGAGAGTAAAATAGATTTTTATCGTGCCGAAGCTAATAACCCTCTTGATGCTGCCACAGAAATTATGAAGTATGCTCGTCAACAAGGGTATGATGTTTTAATTGTTGATACAGCTGGACGTTTGCATGTTGATGATGTTCTCATGCAAGAACTTAAGGATATTGATAAAATTGTTCGTCCACAAAAAAAGATTTTAGTTCTGGATGCTATGACTGGACAAGAATCACTTGCTGTTGCTCAGTCTTTTGTATCAACTATTGGTTTTGATGGTGCTGTTTTAACTAAGATGGATAGTGAGACGAGAGCGGGCGCTGCTTTTTCTTTTTATTATGCGCTAAAAAAGTCAATTTTTTTTCTTGGAACTGGAGAAAAAATCAGTGACATAGAGCCATTTATTCCAGATCGTATAGCATCTCGAATTATTGGCATGGGTGATTTTGCAACGCTCATAGAAAAAACTGAAAAAGCATTAAGCTCTGAAAGCAAGGCAAAGCAAGAAGATAGTTCGCGTCGTATGATGTCTGGTGGGTTTACATTAGAAGATTTTTTACAGCAGTTAGGCTATTTGCAAAATCTTGGTTCGTTGCAAAAAATTGCTTCATATCTGCCAGGAATGGGCTCTATGACTCCTGAAATGATACAGAAGGGAGAAAAAGAGCTTAAAAAAATACGGGCTATTATTTCTTCAATGACGCCTTCAGAACGTATTAATGTCTCTTTGTTGAATGGTGAGCGCAAGCGTCGAATTGCTAAAGGATCAGGAACAACTTCATCTGAAATTAATCAAATGTTGCAAAAATTTGATCAAATTAAACAATATGCTAAGCTAATGAAAAATAATGCTCAATTTAAAAATTTTTTCAAACGATAAAAAATTAGTAAGTTGTGGTGTAATATAAGTATTTAAAGGTTAAGTTAAACTATTTTTTTTAAAGGATTTATTTTATGGCTGTTAAAATTAGATTGAGCCGTCTTGGTACAAAAAATCGTCCTTACTGGCGCTTAGTCGCTGTTGATGAGCGAGTTAAGCGTGATGGTGCAGTTTTGGACAATCTTGGAACATATGATCCAATTAAGCACTCTGTTATTCAATTGCATACAGATCGTATAAAATATTGGACTTCCATGGGCGCTTTATGTACCGATGCTGCTAGCAAAATTATTAAAATGGGTGTAGCTGGTAAATAACTTTTACCAGTTAAGCTCTTTACCTTTTTTTGCTTTGTAAGTAAAAAGGGTAGAATAAATTATTAGGCAAGATGAGGATCGTGGTATGAAGTTGAAAAAATTGGTTGAGTGCATAGTAAAGTATCTTGTTGATAAGCCAGAATCAATCCTTGTTTCAGAAGTAGAAGGTAGTCAGACACTTGTTGTTGAGCTTCGTGTTGCTCCTGAAGACTTGGGTAAAGTTATTGGAAAAGAAGGGCGAACCGCTCGATCTATTCGTACATTGGTACATGCTGCTGCAACTAAATTAAATAAACGAGCAAATCTTGAAATTTTAGAGTAAAGATTTCTTTTCATAATATAATTGAAAATCTGTAGCTATCTTCAGGGAATGTCTTGTTCTATTGTCCTAGTCAAAGCAGGTCTTTTTTAAGACTAGGGTAGATGTATTATTGTAGAGAAGTAGCAGCTTAACAATCTTTACGAGAGTCACTTAATAGTATTAAAAGGTTTTTAGTGTTAAAAATTTCAATTATTTCAGTTTTTCCTGTTTTGCATAAACCTTTTCTTGAGATGAGTTTAATTGCTCGATCGATACAAGAAAAAAAGGTTCAATGTCAAAGTTTTGCATATTCTGATTTTTGTGAACCTGGAGAGCGTATCGATGTTTCTATTGCTGGTCATGGACCAGGAATGGTTATCAAGCCTGAGGTGGTAGCTCGTACAATTGAACATGTTGAGCAGCTGCATGGGCCGTCGTATCGTATTTTCTTTTCTCCACAAGGAAAGCTTCTTACGCAAGATCTCTTAAGGCAATTAGCATCTTTTTCTTTGAATCAAGATGAATCCGATACAGATGAATCAAAAAAGTTAGATAATTCCAATCTTGATGATCGTCAAAAATATATATCAAAGCATATTCTATTGATTTGTAGTCGTTATGAAGGGATGGATGTTCGTGTTGAGGAACATTATGCTGATATGCTACTGTCAGTAGGTGATTATGTTTTGATGGGCGGAGAGGCTGCAGCAAATCTCTTTTTAGAAGGTTTTTTACGACTACTTCCTGGAGTTGTAGGCAATGCTGACTCTGTAGCTGAAGAGTCGTTTGAAGAAGGCTTATTAGATTATCCTTCATATGCCTTACCTACTGTATGGCAGGGGTATCAGATGCCTGAGGTCATTCGTTCTGGAAATCATAAAGCTTTACAAGAATGGCGAAGTAGCGCTGCTTTGCGTAAAACAATGCTTTTTCGTTTTGACCTTATTAAAAAACTTGGGTTAGAAAAAAAACATAGAAAAGAAGCTTTATCCAAAATCCCATCACATTATATTGTTCTCATGCATAGTGACGTTATTATAAAAAATGGTGATGTTGGAAATACTTCTGTTGGATCGTTTAACTTACATGATATTTGTAGATCTGCACGAACTTATGGAATTAAACAGGTTTTTATTGTAACTCCTCTTGAGGATCAGCATAGAATTATCCAAACATTTCTGGACTTTTGGCATGGAAAATCGGGAAAAGAGTACAACTCTCAACGAGCAGATGCAATTTCTTTATTAAAAATAGTTCGTTCATTTGATGAAGTTAAAAAAATAATATCTGATGATGAAGGTCAAAATCCTCTTTTATTAACAACTTCCGCTAAGACGTATGACAACGTACCGGCGATTGATTATCAATCTCAAAATATTGTATGGCAACTTGAAAAACCGATTCTACTTATTTTTGGAACAGGACAAGGGTTGGCTTCGTATATTATGGATCAGAGTGATTTTATCCTAAAGCCAATTTATGGACTGACTGATTACAATCATCTCTCTGTTCGTTCTGCTATTGCAATTATTCTTGATCGGTGGTTGGGATTTTAAGAAAGAATATTAAAAAAAGAGTCTGATTATTTTAATCAGACTCTTTTTTTTTACAGTTTCTATTTTTAATTACTTATACATTTTCATCACGATAGCTTCTTTCTCTTCGACTCGATCTTTCGTTTCGACTTGATCTCTCACTTCGACTTGATCGACTTCCTCTACTGCTTCTTTCATTTTGACTTGATCTTTCATTTCGACTTGATCGGTTGCCACGACTGCTTGATCGTCGATCACCTCTATCGTTGCGGTCGAGTCTTTCTTCTCCTCGGTATTTGCTTATGTCGTATGATTCTTCTTCTCGATCCCTACGACGCTTTGATGGTCCTGATTGCATTCGATCACGACTGGTTCGTATTGTTACTCGTCCGCTTCTACGCCCCTTTGCGCCACCTTGTCTACTGGTATCGCGAATTTCATACGTTTTGAACATCTCTTCAGAATCACGTTCCCTATCATTTTCTATGATTCTAGTAATCACTTCTGGTTTGCGATTAAGAAGTTTCAGAAGGTTTTCAAGTTGTTCTTCATGTGCTGGCAATGCATCTATTGCTATATAAATAAGTTTTCGAATAGCATTTTTGTCATTATTTGAGAGATCATCTTCATACGCTAAATATGAGAGGTATGATACAATTTCAGTTCCGCGTCGTTCAGTAATTTTATCTGTTGATAATAATTGAGCGACTGCTTCAAAGTAATCGTCTCTATTGATAAGGCCATCAACATAGTTTTCAAGCGTATCAAAATCATCTTGTGATTTCCTGATTCCGTCAAAAGCATCATGGCTTTTTGCTCGTTTGATAACACGAAGGAATCGAATTTTTTCTAAAGAAGATCGATAAGTGATAGGACTTTTCATAACAGAGTTAATATCTTCTACGAATGATATTTTATCAACACCGACCAAGTCGCAAACATCGAGTCCTTTTGTGAGAATATTGATAATACGCATCCAGTAATTAGGCATTTCTTTGAGTTTGAGCATAGTATCATTTTTTTTGAGTAAACTTTCTGATATTTTATCTCGTGCCTCAGCAGGTGATAGTTCACTTGCATGTACATTCTGTATCGTAAGAAAGCAGACCAGAAAGAGCTGCAAGCAACCTATAAAACGTAATTTCATAAGGAACTCCCTTTTTTCGTATAGTTTAATATCATTTATATTTGATATTTCTATTTTAAAACATTTTCTAATGGAAAATAAAGAATTTGCTATATTTATATTTTTATTCTCTTAGTAGAAGGCGTTGTCTCTTTGTAATATTCTGTATCTGTATGGGCAATCTATGAAAGTGGCAAATTCTAGGTAGTGATAGGTAGGCTGTTTTTTTTTATGAAAATAGTTGTTTTTACAGGAGTTGATTTAATTCCAAATAGCCTTGTTTTTTTTGACTTGAGATTGATTATCATGCTCTGGGCATGACTTGTTGTGCGGAAAGGAGTCTGAGGAGAACTTTTTTTTTCAATGGAAACATCTTTGGTGAGTCTGATTTGCTGTTTTGCTATGTCACATTCTGCTTCAGCTGCCTTGATTGAAAGATCTTTATAGGTGAGGTGGATTTTTTGAGGGCAGGTCAGATACGAATGTTCTTTGTTCTGTATTGAAAGGATTACTTTTTCTGTTTTGAGCTGAAGCTCTTTCCAAGAGAGAACAACGTTCTTTTCATAGATAATACTTGTTGTTTTGTCTTGATTCTGTTTGATTTCTGCTTCATCGCTAGAAATAGATATTTCGGATGTAGTTGATTCTTCATTTTTTTCTTTAGGTTCAGTAGCAAAAATAGAGGTTGAAAAAAATAGAATCAAAGAAATTACTGAAATCATAAGGCTTTTTTGATTGTTGCACTTCCCAAACAGATGTCGTCATCATAAAAGACAGCAAATTGTCCTGGTGCAATTCCTTGATCTTGTCCGTCAATGAGAACCTTGCCTTCATCATTGTCTATCATCTCAAGAGTACATTTGTATCGTTGTTCTCCGTGGCGAAATTTCACTTCGAGGTTTTCTTTATTGGGAGCCTTATAAATCCAGCTGAAATGAGAAACTATACATGCTCTCCGTTTCTGTTCAAGCTCAAAATAATTTTTTGATGCGTAAACAATGTTTTCATCAGTATTCTTTCCTACGACGTACCAAGGACCTCCAGATAGACCGAGTCCTTTGCGTTGACCGATGGTGTGAAACCAAAAACCTTTATGTCTGCCAAGTATTTTTCCTGTTTCGTGTTCGATGATGTTGCCAGGATTTTCGCCTACATGATGGCGAATGAAGTCATTAAAGGATATTTTTCCTAAAAAGCAGATGCCTTGGCTATCTTTTCGGTTCATTGCAGGTAGTTGAAACTCGAGTGCTTTTTGACGAACTTCTTGCTTGGTAAGATGGCCGATTGGAAAAAGAGCTTCACTGAGTTGTTTTTGTGAAAGTTGAGCCAAGAAATATGTTTGATCTTTAAAAGAGTCTTTAGCTGATTGCAATAATGAATGATCTGAGAATGTTTTTTTTTGAGCGTAATGTCCTGTTGCAATAAAATCAAAAGAGGAATCAAGATGGTCGTGAAAAGCTCCGAACTTAATACAAGGATTGCAGAGCATATCTGGATTTGGGCTGTTCCCTTTTTTGATTTCAGCAATGACATACTTGACTATTTTATCCCAATATTCTTTTTGAAAAGGAACGATTTCAAGAGGGATATTTAATTTTTCACAAAGTGGTTCGATGTATGACAAATCTTCTTTCCATGGGCAATTTCCCAAAAAAGAGAGTTCATCTTCAAGCCAGATTTTCAGATAAAATGCTTTGATTTCAACATTTTCTTGATGAAGCAGTTGAAGCGCAAGAGAGCTGTCAACGCCACCTGAAATAAGAAATGCAATCTTTGTTTTTTTGTTCATGCTGTTACAACATTTTATGTTTTGAAAGATAGCTGAGCGCTGTTCTCAATAATGTATCAAATGACTGTTCTTCAGTATTGTTGATAAAAGAGAGAGCGGATGTTACCTCTTGTTTTGAGTAGCCTAGTGAAATCAGAACATCATTAATTTTACTAGAATCATGGTATTTACTCGACATTTCAGATGTTGGTACAAGTGTTGCAAGAGTTTTTATTTTCTTTTTGAGTGAATAGACAATCTGTTCTGCTTTTTTTGCACCCAAGCCATGATAGCCACTCAGTTGCTTTATTTTTTCATCTTGAATGAGTGAAATAAGCATGGCAGATGGAGATTGTGACATCAGTTGCATAGCGAGGTTGGGACCAATTTTAGGAACATCGATGAGATGTAAAAAAAGAGATCGATCAAGTCTGTTTTCAAAGCCATACAAAGAAGGGCCACGATCTTGATTCCAATGAAAATGGGTTAAAAATGTAGCTGTGGAATCAAGCAGATGTATTGAAGGTTCTGCTACGTACAACAAAAAACCGCATCCATGCATGTTGACTTGAATGCTTTTTTCGTAATGAGCGGTAACGACGCCTTGAATTTGGTCTATCATGTTTTTATCTATGTATTACGAAGTGCATGAATATAATCTATGGAATGCTTTACATCCATGATTTTCTCAGCATCTTCATCTTTGATTTCGATATTAAATGTCTCTTCAAAGTTCATAATAATTTCAACGATGTCCAAAGAATCAGCACCGAGAGCTTTAAATGTTTCATTGGGACTAATGTTTTCTGGTTGCATAGAGAGCTTTTTTGCAATTATTTCGATTACTTTTTT
>JAESUJ010000019.1 GCA_016763165.1 Candidatus Babeliales bacterium | reverse complement strand
GCACTTTTCTCTGATTGTTCACGTGCTGCAAGTGTTGTAGCGAGGTTTGCTTGAGTTGCTGCTTTTATTCCTATTAAACCTGCAAGCATTGATGAGAGTGCTCCAGCGGTGTATGCAAGTGCTGCATATAAACCAATACCAGTATTGAGTACAATAAAGGCAAATACTATGACACCGAGTAGAATAGAATATTCTTTTTTTAAAAAGGTCATAGCTCCACGTCTGATGAGTGAGGCTATCAGTTCAGCTTTAGCATCAGAATGTCGCTTCTTTGTTGCATATAGATAAGCAAAAAGAGTAATAATCATTCCAATGATTGATGTTCCAATAAAAAATAATAGATAACTGTTGATATCCATAGTGTCGAACTCCTTATGAAAATAAATAATATGTATAAATAATAGAACAATTTTAAGATTACAATAAATTATTGTCTGTTACGAGGTCAATAAATATAAATCGATACAAATAATTTTAATTAAAAAAGGCTTTGTTGTAAAGTTAAAAGTTCTTATTTTTAACTTCTATAATTATTACAATGAGTGAACTTTTTGCCGATATTAAAAAGCATACAGAACCCATTGTTTTATGCAGGCATCTGATTATTTCTATAAGAATAGCTTTATCTTGTTTTGTTTAAAAAACTTGGTTTATTCGGATGCTTTTTCTAAATAATTTTCGCTTTGATTATTCAGATAGCAAGAGTTTGGTAAATAAAATGCTTTTTTTTCAAAATAAAAAATATTATTTTATTAAAAAAATTGCAATATCGTTGACTATCTGAAAGTCTTATGTATTATTAAATGGGTCTTAAATAGTCTGTTTTTGTATGTGATTTCTAGAATTCAAACAAAGATCGGATATTTAAAGGTAGTTTTTCTGGTGATGTTATAATGTAATAGATGGAGAAATATATGACTTCAACAAAGCTTCGAGTAAAAGAATTATTACGACAACGTCGATGGACAACTAAGGTTTTGGCTGAAAAGACAGGAATGTCGGAAAGCTACTTGACACACATCAAGAATGGAACTCGTCGTTGGAATGAAGATGCTTTGAAAAAATTAGCTGATGCGTTCGAATTAGAACCAATTGATTTGTTTGAATATCGTAAAAGTCATGTTGAGCCTTCTGTTGTTGCAGATCAAGTTGGTGGCCAGAGTGATCGTGCAGCTGAAATGAAAACACGATTAGTATCGGTTATGGGAGAAATTCCAAGCAATCCTTCAGTTTATAACAATCAATTAAGTCAGGTTACAACTGGATATAAAGATATTTTCGCTCCTGTTTTTGGCAGTGAAGATGAATCTATGTTCTGTCTTTGTGTTGAAGATAATGTAATGGCTCCAAATTTTGTTAAGGGAGATTATTTAATTGTTTCTCCTGCTGTTTGGACACGATCTGGTGATGTTGTTGCTGTTGAATATGGCAATGGAACAGTAACTAAAGCGATTATGCAAGTAAGTTACATGGATGATTTTATTGTTTTAGAATCAGTAAATCATAAAAAACCTCCTATAGCATTAGTTCGTGGCAAGGATCATTTTAGAATTATTGGTAAGGTTATTTATCGATATCAAAAAATGGCATAGTTTCTTTTATCAAGAAAATAAATAGTTACAAACGTGAAATTTTATGATATTGTAAGTTCACGTTTGTAGTTATAATTTACCTTTGAAGGTACCGTTGAGTGTTATTGAACATTCATCTCCTGATAATCAATAGGTTATTAATTTTTTACTCAATTTGAGGAGAACCTTTTTATGAGTCATTCCCAAAAAGCAGTACGTTATGAAACACTTATGTTAACACGTACAGAAATTACGAATGAAGAAATTGCAATGTTAGAAAAAAGTATTGCAAAAATTGTTACAGACGCTGATGGTCTGATGGACAAATTTGACAAATGGGGCAAGTATCGTCTTGCATATCCTGTTGAAAAAAATGATTACGGTGTTTATTTTTTAGCTCGTTATAAAGTACCTACTGAAAAAGTTTCAGCAATGGTAAAAGAGTTAGCTCTATTTTTCCGTATTAAATGTAATGAAATTGTTATGCGTCATGTGAATGTACGTCTTGAAGACAATGCACCAGAACAATACAAAAAACCTGAATCTGTAGATACAGCAGGTACTGCTTCTGTTGATGAGTTTTTAAAGGAACATAAAATTGATAGCATGATAGATCTTGATGATAATCAAGATGCTAAGTCATCTGAAAAAATTGAATCTGAATCAGTAGAAGCATAGGAGTTTTGTATGTCAAAGTTAAAATTGAAATTAAATTCTCGCCTCGTAAAGAAAAAAGTACGTAAGCAAGGATTTGCTGTTAAGAAGCAGTGTCGCTTTAAAAATAATGAAGAATTAGCTCTTTCTCTTGATTATAAAAATGTTGATTTATTGAGCAATTTCTTGACAGAGCGTGGTAAAATACTTCCATCACGAGTCTCAGGAACAAGCTCTTACTATCAAAGAAAGTTGTCACAAGAAATTAAGCTTGCACGTAGTATGGCATTATTGCCTTATTGTTCAATGCATCGCTAGTTTTTAGTCTGACGTTAATTAGTGTATTATAGATAATAAAATATCTGAAGTGAAAGAGCGTACAGGAGTTGTTATCTTGTACGTTCTTTTAACTTAAATAAAAATGGATTTACGATTATGAGCTTTACCCAACGGACTGATTTAAGAAATATTGCAATTGTTGCACACGTGGATCATGGAAAAACGACTCTTGTTGATGAAATGTTGAAACAATCTGGAACTGTCGGAGCATCAGGAGGTGGCCAACGAGTTATGGATTCTGGTGATATTGAAAAAGAGCGTGGTATTACAATTTTAGCTAAGAACACATCAATTCGACTACCAGATGCAAAAATAAATATTGTAGATACACCAGGTCACATGGACTTTGGTGGAGAAGTTGAACGAACCTTACAGATGGTTGAAGGTTTTTTGCTTCTTGTTGATGCAGCAGAAGGTCCTCTGCCTGGTACGCGATTTGTGTTACAAAAAGCATTACAACTTAATTTGAAGCCATTAGTTCTTATTAATAAAGTTGATAGAAAAGATGCTGATATTGAACGAACTGAACAGATTATTCAGGATCTTTTTTTAGATTTAGCTATTACTGATGATCAACTTGATTTTCCTATTTTATATGGTTCATCACGGTTTGGATATGCATCTTTCGATCCTGAAGCTCGATCTGGAACAATGCAACCTTTATTTGATGCAATTTTAAAGCATGTTCCTGTTCCAAAACAAGACGTTGAACATCCTCGACTATTAATTACTAGCTTGGATTATTCTGATTATATGGGACGTATCGGTATTGGACGTATGGTTAGTGGCGTTTTAAATGTTGATGACCAGATCGTTTGTTGCAAAGAAGAATATGTAAGCAAGCCTATGAAAGTTACTAAATTATATCAATATGAAGGACTTACTCGTGAAGAAGTTCCAAGTGTTAAATTTGGTGATATTGTTGCAGTAACAGGTTTTGAAGAAGAAATTACTATTGGAACAACCATCTGTTATCCTGATAATGTTGATCCGGTTTCATATGTTGCTATTGATGAACCAACATTGTCTATGTTCTTATCAGTTAATAATTCTCCTTTTGCAGGACGCGAAGGTAAATTACTTACATCTCGTCAAATTCGTGATCGTCTTGAGAAAGAATTGAAAATTAATGTGGCACTTCGTGTTGAAGATACCGATTCTCCTGAAACATTTAAAATTTCTGGTCGTGGACAATTGCATTTGGGCATTTTAGTTGAAACAATGCGTCGAGAAGGTTTTGAGTTACAGCTATCTGCTCCTGAAGTTATTTACAAAACAGTTGATGGCAAGAAGCATGAACCGTTTGAATTGCTAACAATTGATGTAGAAGAAGCGCATCAAGGTACTGTAATTGAAAAACTTGGCAAACGAAAAGGTCAAATGACAAGCATGTTGCCACATGGTTCAGGTAAAGTTAGACTCGAATTTAAGATTCCAGCTCGTGGATTGATCGGCTTTAGAAGTCAATTCTTAACTGATACACGCGGAACTGGTTTAATGAATCACCGATTCGGTGGGTATGAGCCATATGCTGGTGACATTCCTAGTCGAACAAAAGGTGCATTGATCTCAATGGAGCAAGGTAAAGTAACAGCGTACGCGTTAGATGGTCTAGCTCCACGTGGTACTTTAATGATTAAACCTGGTGATGAGGTATATCAAGGTCAAGTTATTGGTGAACATACACGCGATAATGATCTTGATGTTAACCCAGCAAAATCAAAAAAACTAACCAACATGCGTGCATCAGGTACTGATGACTCAGTGAAGTTATCACCGCCTCGTGTTGTAACATTGGAAACATCATTTGATTGGATTAATAGTGATGAGTTGATTGAGGTTACACCAAAGTCAATTCGATTGCGTAAGCGTTATTTGAAACCAAATGAACGTAAACGATCATCATAGATATTTAAGTTTAAAAAAGAGGTCATCTTTTCAGAAGATGACCTCTATTTTAATGAAGTTCTTACAAATATAAAATGAATGAACCATCCGATTAGTTCATCACGCAGCATCTTTCTATGGATGAATAAATCAAAGCTGTTTATCTTGATATTTTTTTGCTTTTTGTTCCATTTCATAAAAAAATTCTGCGTTTATTGCAGGATGATTATAGTCAAAAAATATTAAAATTTTATTACCATATTCAAGTTCTTTTACTGCTTCTCGCATTTTAAAGTATTCTTTTTCTGACAATAACGCTCCTATATTAATGAGTTTTTCTGCTATTTTAAACTGACAAGTCATAATAGCAGAATATAAGGCTGTTAGTTCTTCACTGTTTTTTAGATGAATATTAATTTTATTTTTAATGAGTTTTTTTACGAGATCAATATCTTTATTTTGTACTGCATGATGTAAGTACGTATTGCCATGATTATCTTGTTTATTGATATTTTTTTTATCAAATATATCTATGTTGCTTTTATGTTCTTCATCTTTAATGCCCTCATTATTGTCTAGGGCATTTGAATCATCTGTTTTCTTATCAGAAGATTCTTTTTCTTTAAGTTGTTGTTGAATTAAGTCGGTTGTTTTTTCTGTTTCTTGAGCTACTTGTTTAGATGGTTCTACAAGCTTATTTTCAGAAAAATCAGCTTGTAAAGTTTGAAATAGGATAGTTGTGTAGAAGAATAAATATTTTTTTTTCATTAGGATAACCTTCACAGTAAAGAATTATACATTTATGAAAATAATACTACTTTCTATTGGCTGTTTTGAGCAAGATTAAGAAAAATTTTATAGTGACAAGATATGAATTCTATTCTTATGTATAGATTTGATACAGTATCTGGTAGGCTATAAAAGCGATCGATGGAATCGTAACTGATAAAACATCAGTTCTATATTTTTCTATAAACTCAGGAAAGTTGTCAGGTATTTCAGACCATCTATCGAGCTCTATATTTGTTTGAATTCGTAAAAATTCTGAACAAAGCATACGTATCTCATGATTGCGAATAGTATTTATATTTATTTCAATAACCTTTGCGCCAGCTTCAAGTAGTTTTTTACAAGGTCATAGTTATTAGTTTTAATAGCTGTTTCGAGAATATTAGGGGATCGGTATGAAAATGCTGATGAGTGCATATTTTTGTAATCTGTTTTAATCATATTTATATCATTGATACTATTAAAAATCGGATTATAACCAGATTGTGCTGCTACTGGACGAATTTTTGTTAAAAGAAGATCAACAATTTCTACATGTTCTAGTCGAATCGCCCAATATAAAGCAATTTGGTTACAGTAATTATTCTCAAAATCGACATGTAATAAAATTGTTTGTACCATTTCAATATTATCATTTAAAGTTGCCCATAAAAGAGGTGTTGGTCCTTGGGGATTGATAAGTCTCTGAAGATTATTCCAAAATTCGTGTTTCTTGAATATTTGATTAAATAAATTCTTATTGTTATAAAAACAAGCATCAGAAAATCGTTGATACTCATTTTCTTCAGGTCTATATGACTCTATTGAGTGCCAGTTAAAATCTTCTTCTTCATATGCATTAGACGCAGAAATAGTATCATAAAAATCGTCAAAGTTTGCATCTATTTCTGTGTTCATAAAAATAGTTAAAATTAATAATAAAGTGGCATTTTTTTTCATTGAAAACCCTTGTATAGTTGATCGATTAAAGAGTCTTCTAGTTTACAAGAAACAATGATTAATACAAGGATTTTTAGGCATTCGTTTAGTTCTATGAACAATGAAGACATTTCTCTATTTTGAAACTCATTTGTATTTAAGATTATCTTTTAATAATCATCGAGTTATTCTGAGGTAAGTTCGTAGTTGGTGAAGAAAAAGAGCGATATTCAGGTGGAATATAGAGGTTAATTGTTTTTTCCGGGCTATTTTTTTTTT
>JAESUJ010000018.1 GCA_016763165.1 Candidatus Babeliales bacterium | reverse complement strand
GAATTAAAGAATTACCCTGTGAAGGAATACCTGCAAAAGCATCTTCTTCAAAAGTAGATGTATTTGAAAATGGATCATCCAGAGGGGCCAACCCTCCTTGCTGTGCACCATATAAAATAATATTTGTTGAAAAAACAGACCATAACAATATAGATGTTTTTGTAAGCCCCATCACCCCAAATCTCCTTTTTTGATAAAAATATTACCTATTCATCTTATCAAAGTGAAGATACAAAAACTATATTTTGGTACTTTCTGCAAAAAAGCCGCGTGAAAAATTCTTCTGATTATTTTAAGGTATTAAATTTTGAGTCGTACTTTCTGTAGCTATATCTTGCGCCTGACTTTGCTGCTGAATCACCTCTAATTTCTCAAGGTTTGATTTTTTCTCAACAATATCAGTCTCTTTCTTTGCTCTTTTCTTTACGACGTTATACGGGCGACCAAATAAGAAAGAATAAACCGAGTTTCTTGTCTCAACTGCAATATCAGTAATAACATACCAGATGAGAAAAACGAACTTACTCGATCGTTCAAACAGACTCAATGGACGAGAAATAGGTACTGGTCTGTTTTTTTCTCTTGCCAGACGCTCCTCTTCTTCTCTCTCAAGAGCACGTAGTTTTTCCTCAGCCTCTTTAATTTTTAATTCCTGAAGAACAACTGAGCGATTATTAATCACCGCACCCTTTTCTTCAAGTTGACGAATTGAAGCTTCGATTTGCTGCATATGTTGTACTGATTTTTGAATAATATCATTGGTTTCAACTAAAAAAGTATTCAGATAGAAAGCGCTTAACTCTATTAAATGATCAACAGACCCTTTAATAAAATAATATTTTTCTCGTGCTTTTCTATCATCCAACATTAACTTCAGCTCTTCAAAAACCTGAATACCCTCTGTTCGCTTATTTTGCCCCATAGTCAAAATTTCTTGCACATACGACTGACGTGCATTGATCTCTTGATCAAAACGTTCAACAAGCTGCATGTCAACTTCAATCTGTTTAATATCAAACTCAGCTTTTTTAATATCACGATCAAGTTGAAATGCTTTCTGTTCAGAGTCGATTCTTTGATCATTGATGTCATCATCGGCTTGAAGCGATTTTTGTAACTTCTCTACCAAGTCTTCTTTGACTTCTTGTAGCAATGCTCCAACCGATGATTTACTCACACCAATTTTTTTATAAAAATCATTAAACTTCTGATCTATTTCTGCATATTTTGGTTGAAACTTTTCAACATCATACTTTTCAAGATCAGCATAAACTGTATCCATCTCAACCAGAAGTTTTTCAGACAATCGCTGCCATTCATGTTTTTTAACCCAGTTTCCATACAAACCAGTATCGAGACCTTGCTGGATTACCTCTGCATGCAAACAAGAACCCATCATGCTTATGCCTACCATTAACAATCTACATATCTGTTTGCATTGTACAAAAGTTTTCACAGCAGTCCACTCCTTTTATACCATTAAATGGTTATAATGTTCGCGATAATTCTCGTAATTCTTTGTATAAGCTGACAACTAACTCTTCAGCTTCTGCTGATGTATAATTCCATTCAACTCCTCGTTCAATACGAGTCAAAACTGATTGATCACTCTTAATATCAATGATATCAATACGTACCACATTCATCAGTGGATGAACCATAGATGGAGCTCTTACAACACCAGCTCGTCCTAGCAAACTATATGCTACATTTCCTTCAGATAAAAATGAAAGCATAACTTTTTTTTGCCAAACCATATTCTGATATCCAAGATGCTCCTTGTGAATAGTCAAAAGAATGCTTTCTTGACCTTTAGGATACAAACATTGAACAGGGGTTGTATTCGGAATCCCTTTTTCAGAAAACGTTGCCAATATTGCGAGCGTGCGCTCTTTTTTTAGTAACGCGATTAAATCTTCAGGTAACTTCACTCCTATATGCTTTGCCATATATTCCTCGTAAAAAAATTAATATAATTTGGTTACTATTTCGTTTTCATACACCATCCCACGTGGCGTAAGTCGCACCATGTCGTGATCTACAATAAGAAAACCTTCTTCTTGCAACCACGAAAGATCATGTTGCATACTTTTTTGTTTATTAAGATCATCAACTTGATACATCAAATCATTCATTGATATACCTTTTGTCTGTCGCAATCCCAACATGTATCGCTCCAGCCTCTGCTGACTTTCAGTAAGTTCTTCAGTAAAGGGGGCTGATCGTCCTGTATTTGTAACAATGCCCTCTTCCCATTGACGTACATACGCAGTTAAATTCTTCTGATTAACAAATCTATGTCCATCATAAAAAGATGCAGCTCCTATGCCAAATCCTTTATAAGATTTTCTTTGCCAATAGGCTCTGTTATGAATCGACTCTTTTGCAGTACGAGCAAAATTTGAAATTTCGTACTGTTTTAATCCATGACGTTCAAGTAATAAAATAGTTTTTTGATACAAATCAACCATTTCATCATCAGATGCAGCAGATAATTCTTTTTTATCTATCCGATGCGCAAGTGGTGTGTTTTCATGAATAGTCAAAAAATAGACCGAAACATGATTAATAGGCCACTGCAAAATCGTATGCACCGTCTGCCACCATCGCTTACTTGAAACACCAGGCAGACCTATAATTAAATCTGCTGAAACATCAAATCCATAATCAAATATTTTATCAAACAACATCAAAACATCTTTTGTTGTCTGTCGTCTATTAAGATTATTTAAAACTTGGTCATCAAGTACTTGAACTCCAACGCTCAAACGAGTAAAACCAAGCCGTTTCCACGCTTTGAGCATCTCATGAGTGACGCCCTCAGGATTAACCTCGATAGTCATCTCTTGCAATGTTGATTGATCTACATACGTAAATAATTTGTTAAGATTCTCTTCAAGCAATGGCAATGGATACAGACTCGGCGTCCCACCTCCAAAAAAACTGTTTTAACCGATTTATTTTCTTGATTCTTTGGTTTAAAAAATGAGTCCATTTCCTTGATTAAAGCATCATGGTATGACTGCATAAATTTTTCATGTTTTTCTAATGCCACGAAATCACAATAATGACACTTATTTTTGCAAAAAGGCCAATGAATATAATAATGTTCTATACAAGTGCTCATGAAAATCTCTATTGTTAATAACTATTTTTCAAACAGACAACCATAATATTTATAACATCACGCAAAAAAATCTGATGTTTCCAGAAACCTAATGCTCTTTTGTTTGAGGAATCGTATGTTGGATCACTTTTCGCATGATTTTAATATCTTGCTGCAATGACTCATACACCGTCTCATAACGAGCATATTTTATTCCTAAAGCTGTACGAAACATCTCAGCTATATTCTCCACAACAAAACTATCTTGCAGATGACGTTGCAAATAAGATACTGCTTCATCATCTGTCAATGAAATAAGAGAAATCGAAAAGTGATTCCCTACATTCCATTTTATCAGATCTGTCAAGTCATAGTACGAATGCTTAATGTCGTTTTTGCTTTTAACTTCTCTTTGAGCAATCTTATCAAGCTCTTCAAAGGCTCTACCCCACAAGGTTACCGGTTTTTTAAAATACCATTTGCAGAAATACAATGCAACCAAAGAAAAAATTCCTACTAAAATAAGAAGAATAACGCTTGCTTCTAAGACCACATACGGATCAGAAAAAAAATTTGGCGCGTAAGGATCGCACATTGCAAAGACTCGTGGATCAGATAAAAGTCCTGTCATACCAGCCTCCGCATACGTTTATGAAAAAAAGATGTCAACTGCTTGAACCATTCCTGACCGGTCAAAAAAGTTAATGTATCAATTTTCAATGACCGAAAAAAAGAATTTTGCTCTTCAACTCGTTCCTGTAAAAAAGTAGAAAAATGATCCATATCAACCAAGTCTGACTCTCCTGTTTCAATATCTTCCACAAAAGTAAACCCATGCCCAAGAAAGTTTTTTTCTAACTGATCAAGAATACGAAATGCAACAAAATCATATTCATATTTTAAAATTTTCAGAAGACGCTTCTCTCGTTGATTCAATTCAATCCAATCTGAAATCATAAAAACAACAGCATGCCGCTTCTTCAACTGGATTAAAAATTCAAACGGATCTGTAAAGTTTGTCTTTTTACCCAGCTTGCATGGCTGACAAAGAGCTTCAATAATAGCATGGCAATGACTAGCGCCTCTTCCTGGAGGGATCCAACATTCAATCTGATCACTAAATGACAAAAAACCGATTTTATCTTTACTAATATTTCCAATCCACGCTAAAGCTGATGCAACCTGTTGTGCAATAACAATGCGTGAAGGATCTTCTGAGCCAAACAACATTGATGAGGAATTATCCATAACAATAATAATTGTACGATCTCGTTCTTGAATAAATTGTTTGACCATGATGCGATCAGTTTTAGCAACACTGTTCCAGTCGATACTCCGAATATCATCACCCAACTGATACTCTCGCAACTGATCAAATTCAAGACCGGCTCCTTTGAAAGCAGAACAGTAATCACCTGCTAAAGAGCTGCTCACGAGCCGTTTTGTCATAAACTGTAAACGTGCAACACGTGCTTGTATTTCACTCTGTTTCATCAAAACCCTTTTTACTTTTTGATCAAACTACCACAGCATGTCCATAGTCTGTTGTAAAAGATCTGGTAAAACAATTGATCCATCCTCTTGCTGCCCTTGTTCCATCAATGCAACCATCAGACGAGGCAGTGCAAGTGATGAAGCATTTAAAGTATGAACAAGTTTTGTTTTGGCATCAACAATAGGACGATATCGAATTCCTGCTCGACGCGATTGAAAATCAGTACAGTTGCTACATGAAGCGACTTCATAATATTGATCCTGCCCTGGCAACCAGACTTCTATGTCGTACGTTTGTGACGAAGAAAAAGAACAATCCTGTCCTGCAAGCAGAACAACACGATAATGCAGCCCCAGTTGTTTCAATATATTTTCTGCCGTTTCTGTCATCAATTCAAGCTCTTGCTTTGATTCTTCCGGCTCAACAATTGAATACAGCTCAACTTTTTCAAATTGATGAATTCGAATAAGCCCACGCTCCAGCGATCCATACCCACCAGCTTCTCGACGATAACAGCTTGTCCATGCAACATGACGAATCGGCAACTGCTCTTTAGAAAGAATTTTTTTTGCATATATATTTGTCAAAGCGACTTCAGCTGTAGGAATCAGATTCAGCCCATCTTCTGGGATGCTGTAAAAATCACCTTTAAACTTCGGTAGGTTGCCAGAATTGACTAATGCATGGTCTTGGACCAATGAAGGAGGCATAACCGGTTTAAAGCCATGTTTGACATTGTTTTTAATCATCAAATGAGTCAGTGCATACAGAACCTTTACTCCGGTCTCATGATACAACACAAATTGACCACCACTCATCGCTGTAGCTGCTTCCATGTCAAACCAGCCATTTTTTTCATTTAATTGCATATGATTTTTTAATATCAAATGAAAACTCTTTTTTTTCTCCATACGAACGGATCTCTTTATTTGCCTCTTTATTTCCTTCAGGGATATCATCTTGAACAAAATTAGGAAAAGCAAGAATCGTCTGTTCATACAGACCCTCTTGCTCTTTAAGTTCTAATTCTTGCTTTTTAAGTTCAACACCTAGTGCAATTGATTTTTTTCGAAGTTCTTCAGTAAATCCTCTCGATCCTGCTGCTGCTAGTTCATTTTTATTTTTTCGCAACCCTTCAACTGAAGATCTTACAGCACGAACAGCCTGATCAAGAGCGAGTAATTTTTCGATATCAAGAGATGGATCTTTTTTAAGTAATTTCTTACCGTACGTCTCTTTTTCTGATCGTAATAAAGAAATATCAATCATTGTAATTCTCATCTTTTGCTAATAATATAATTTTATTTTTCACTAGACCAGATTAACGCATTTACGAAAAAACTACAATAAAGTCTCGAGTTTAATAGAAGTAATTAAAAAAAGAGGTATAATTTTATACCTCTTTTATAAGAATAAAAATAGTTTTATACAGTAATTATCTATTTTTCTTTACGATGTAACTTCAACCAAAGTTTTGAATATTTTTTACCAACGCGTCGAAGCAATCCAAAACCTCTTATCCAACGAATCATATCTTCGATCGTTGCGACAGCATTAGATGGTTTGCCCTGTGCATCAAGCGGCACAGTGAATCCACAAAACGTCTGCTTTTTAATTGGTTTGAAATCTTCTACGTCCTGTTCAAAGATAATTTTAAATCCAAACAGATCACGAATAGTAAAAGAGCGTACGCCAAATTCATTATCTTTGAGCTCTGAAAGGATGCTAATACCTTTTTTTTTACATCGCTGAAAGTATTTATCTATACCTTTTTTCATTTCACAAACAACGCCTGAGCCACGAAGATTAAGGCGCTTTATCATGCTAAACTCAGCCAATTCCTCAATGGAAGGCGTTCTCAAGATGATAAAACATTTACCTTTTTTAATTTCTGCGTAACTCAAAAACTGCGACTCTGTCCTTTCAACATGTAAGTCAACAACATCAAACCCCAATTTCTCAGTGTAGAACTTAACGCTTTTTTCAACCGAGTCTACTACAAGCATCGGCTTACCAGACTTCATCATAATATCCCTTCCCCCTCAAAAAAAAATATACAGATCGGTTGGCCCTTTTTTTAGGCCATGCTTCTTACTAAAGCTGATACTTTTTTTGCAAGTCGACCAACTTTACGTGAAGCGGTTTCTTTCTTTAAGACTCCCTTACTTTGAGCACGAGAAATTTTCTCTTCTGCTGTTTTCATGAGAGCTTTCGCTTTTGTTACATCTTTTGCTGCTAATGCGTCCATTAACTTCTTTGTTGTTGTTCTCAACTCTGATCTACGAGCAACATTTCTCATACGACTCTTTTCAGATGTTATAGAATCTTTTTTCGATGACTTTAAATTTGCCATTGCGTTCCTCTTAAATAATAATTACAAATTATAAGTAAATTATACAACTTTTTTGATTTTTCCCGATTTCAAGCACTTAGTACAGACAGCACCACGCGTTACGGTTTGTTGCCCCTTGTAACTAAAACGAATTTTATGAACATTAGGATATGCCCAACGTTTCACTCGATTGTTAGCATTTGAAACTGAATTAACTACTTGAGGTCGCTTGTCGCAGACCAAACAAATATTTGCCATATTAAAATCCTCTATCATAAAAAAATAAGTAAAAATTGAATTTAGTGTAGCACATCAACCATTTCTTTCAAATCAGAGAAAAAATTACTCTTTTTCATCTTTTTCTGCTGAAATAT
>JAESUJ010000017.1 GCA_016763165.1 Candidatus Babeliales bacterium | reverse complement strand
CTGTTGAAAGCAAGAAGTGCTGCAGAAGCGATCAAGGTTGTTCAGGACAATGCCGTTGCAAAGGGCAATGTTCAAGAGATTCATAGGGTATGATGGCACTATGAAAATTAAAAAAGTTTCAATGATTCCAGGATGTATATCATGTGGTACATGTGAGGTAATTTGCAGTAAGGTATTTACTGTGAAAGATATAGCATATGTGGATGATACGGTAGATCCTAATGAACATAAAGACGACGTAGAAGAAGCAGCTGATATGTGTCCTGTAAGCGTAATTAAAGTTGAACATGAAAAAAAGTAGATAAAGAAAGTGCGATAAAGGTGATGCAGAATTTATTTAAAAAAAATAATAGAGAACAGTTAGTTTATAATGAACTATACAATTCTTTTTATGAACGATTTGGTTGTTTGAGTGCAAGCGGTATTTTATTGCGAGCATCAGAAAGATTTGGGAAAAAAGAGGCTCTAAAAACAGCATCTGGTTATTCTATTTCATATCAGGATTTATATAAAAGTGCTTTAAAAGTAAGCGGTATTTTTTCTGAAATGGGAGTTCGTCCTCGAGATCATGTTTTATTATTTATTGAAAATTCTGTTGAATTTTATATAGGATATTGGGCAGCTTTACTTGTTGGTGCAGTTGTTATTCCAGTGAATACATTTTTGCATATCAATGAAGTTGCATACATCATAAAAGATGCTTCTCCAGATCTTATTATTGTTTCTGATCGTCTTAAATCAGTTATTGTAGAAGCTGCATCTATGTGCGATGAAACAATTCAGAAGAAAATTTTTCCAGATTCTATTTTGAATGTTTCTTTAGAAGGATTTGATGAAAGCACTGTCTTATCTCATGATGTTACTGGAGAAGATACAGCTGTTATTTTATACACTTCTGGAACAACTGGGCAGCCTAAGGGGGTTGTTTTATCAGCAAAAAATATTGTTACAAATGCTATGCAGGCAGCAGCTCGTTTTCAACTGCTCGCCAATGAGCAAGAAACATTTTTTGCAGTTCTTCCATTATTCCATGCTTTTGCTCAGAATACATGCATTTGGTTGCCAGCAATAACTGGATCACCAGTAATTGTAGTTTCTAAAATCGATCGAACTGCAATTACGGATGGTTTGAAACTGAAACCAACGGTTTTTTTAGGGTTTCCTGCATTGTATGGACTTTTATGTTTGATGAAGCGGGCTCCGCTTGATTCAGTGAAGCTTTTTATTTCTGGTGCAGATGCAATGCCGGATAAGATTCGTGCAGCATTTTCGTTATTATATGGTCGAAAAATTCTTTCAGGTTATGGCTTAACAGAAGCTTCTCCAGTTGTTGCTATCAATTATTTAAATGATGATCGACAAACAAGTAATGTTGGAGAACCGGTTGTTGGAATTGATATTCAAATTCGTGATGATTCTGGTCGAGTATTGGACAAGGGATGCATTGGAACATTGTGGATTAAAGGGGCTAATATCATGAAAGGATATTATAAAGCCGAACAAGCAACTTCTGAAGCGATACAGAGTGGATGGTTGTGCACAGGAGATATTGCTTCTTTGAGTATGGCGGGTGAGATTGTCATACATGGTCGAAATAAAGATCTCATCATTCATAAAGGATTTAATATTTATCCTCAAGAAGTAGAAAATGTATTATTGAAGTCATCATTAGTTATGCGTGCTGCGGTTATTGGTCATTCTGATGACTCGGCAGGGGAGATTCCTGTTGCGTATATATCGCTTAAAATGATGAAAAAAAATGTAGAAAAAGAATTGAGACAACTATGTGCAGCACATTTGGCTGCATATAAAATACCAAGAACATTTATCTTTAAAGATGATCTCCCACTCTCTCCAACAGGGAAAATAGATAAAAAAAAATTAAAAAATAGGACACAAAATGTGTGAAGATTTATATGACCTGTTTCAGGTGAAAGGTTAATTATGGTGCCACTGTATCTTGAATTTATAGGTTTTATTATATGTCTTTTTTTGGCTGGGTTTTTTGCATATTTAGAAACAGCATTTACAGCATTAAGATTATTTAAACTTAAAGAATTAGAATCTGTAGTTAGCCATTATCGTTCACTTTTCGATTTATGGAGTAGGCGTCCTGATCGCATTTTGATTACTATTTTAGTAGCAAATAACTTTGCTCATGTTTTATGTTCAGTCTTGATAACTGAAATGATGCAGAAGCTTTTTGGAGACTTTGGGCTTGCTATTGGTGTTGCTGTTGCTACTGTTTTAATTCTTATCATGGGAGATATCATCCCTAAAACATTAGCAAAAACTCATCATGAACGTCTGTTTACTTCTACATTGTGGATCATCAATATCTTGGTTTTTTTATTAAGACCGATAGTTTCTGTGTTGCAGTTTATCTCAAATAAAGCATTCTTATTTTTTGGTGGTGATGCTTTAGCTCGTAACGATCAAGTATCTGAAAAAGAAATTGAATTTTTAATAAACTATGTTGATAAAAAGGGAATCATGGAAACGGAAAAGACAGAAATGCTACAAAATATTTTTGGTCTTGGACAGACACCTGTAAGCAGGGTTATGGTTTCTCGTATCGATATGGTTATGTTAAATATAGATGTTACTCTTGATGATGCACTAGATATTTTTTCTTCATGTGGATATTCTCGTATTCCTGTGTATGAAGGGAAAGAGGACAATATTATTGGATTTATTTATCATAAAGATGTGTTCCAGGTTATAGCTAAAAAACAGAAGAAAGCGTTTCGTGATCTGATCAGACCAGTTTTCTTTGTTCCAGAATCAAAAAAAACAAATCAGTTGTTGAGTTACTTTCTTCGTGAGCGAATGCATATGGCTATTGTAGTTGATGAGCATGGAGTCACTATTGGCTTGGTAACGCTTGAGGATGTGATTGAAGAAATTGTTGGAGAAATTCGTGACGAGCATGAAATTGAACAAAAAGGGATAGTCTCTCTTGAAGATGGTGGCTGGATTATTGATGCACGAACGCAACTTGAAGAGCTTGAAAAAGTTTTGAAAATAGAATTTGTAGCTGAGCATTCTATGACGCTTGGTGGTTTTATTTCAGAAAAGTTAGAACATTTGCCTCAAAAGGGAAATCGTTTATACTATCAGGGATATTGCTTTCAAATACAGCAAGCAAGCGCTAAGCGCGTTATTAAAGTTTTGGTATTTGAAAGTAAAGAGTCGGAAAATATTATATCATAAAAACATATTTTGATTAGTACAAAATTGTGTTGAAAATTAAAAGGTACTATTGTATGAAAATCCCTTTACTACAAATAAAAAATGTGCATGTTAGCGTTGAAGAAAATGAAATTTTAAAAGGTGTTTCCCTTGAAGTTTTTCCAGGAGAAATCCATGCAATCATGGGACCTAATGGATCTGGAAAAAGTACTTTAACATATACTTTGATGGGGCATCCTCGTTATACATTGACAGCAGGTGAAATGCTTTTTGATGGTACTTCAATTACTGATTTAACCGTTGATGCACGAGCTCGGATGGGCATCTTTTTAGCCTTCCAATATCCGTATGAAGTTGAAGGGGTTCCACTTAAAGATTTCTTAAGACAGGCATATAATACTTGGTATGCAGGAACAGAAAAGCAGATAGGTCTTAAAGCTTTTAAAAAATTACTTGAAGAAAAAATGTCTCTTTTAGGTGTTTCTTCAGAATTTGTTGAGCGACCGGTTAATGTTGGGTGCTCAGGTGGTGAGAAGAAACGGATTGAAATGTTGCAAATGGCTATCTTGCAGCCACGACTTGTGATTCTTGATGAAATAGACTCAGGTCTCGATATTGATGCCTTACGTGTTGTTTGTGATGCATTAAAAGTTATTCTTAAGCAAAACTCTGAAACAGCAGTTGTTTTGATTACTCATTACAAACGTATCCTTGAACATGTTACTCCTGATTACGTGCATATCATGCAACAAGGGAAAATTGTTCGCTCAGGAGATAAGTCGCTTGTTGATGAGATCGAAAGCAAAGGATACGGATTATAATCCGTATCGAGTAATAAAAGTATCTAAAAGGTCTCTAAAAGGTGATCGTGCTGATCCTGGAACTGTGTGAGGAGGAAACGGATCATCAAAAAATAAGAGCGTGATCGGCGTTCCATCGACACTTACAAAGCCAAGTTTTTGAGATGTATTTTTTGGCAATGAAATAGTATGAAATATTTTTGTAAGAGCACTGGTATATCGAGGATTAGTCCGTTCCCAATATTGGCCAAACATAATTAAAGATGGTCCAGTGAGGGATTTAGATCGAGTTCTTTTTACATTATCAAGATAGGTTTCAACCCATCGTTTTACATTTTCTTCAACAGTAACACTTGTTCCATTAAGAATGCCTTGTTGCTCTTCTGTGAGGTTTGATAAGCTTGGGACCTGGATACTTTTTGATCCAATGGCTGTTGTAATATTTGTAAGAGATACAGGGTTTCCTGTCTGATCAACAAGATAAAACAGAGCTGCTGTCTGTTTTTTAATATTTTCCAATAAATTATTGAGCTTCTGGGTACTACGCTGAATTATTGTTCTTTTTGTATGTATTAAGGACATTGTTTTTTGATGAATTCTTTTGTTAACAGTTTTTCCACGAGTCCAACGAGAGCCAGTATTTGGTGCATTGTAAGAAGCCTGAGTACTTGTTGTATTTAATGGCACAGTTTGAGATGCAACTTGTCTAGCAATAGAAGCTCTGCTTGCTCTTCCAACACGTGAATATGGTGAATAATTTGGCATCGCTCTTGGTGTGCGATATCGCGTAGATGCTGCTTGCAAGGCGTATGATAAAATAAATAAACTTACTGTAAGGCATATAAATTTTGATACATGTACATTTTTCATGTTATTTCTCCTTTTATTTTTCATCAGTATCATCTTTTTCTATCGATGCTTTCTTATGAGGGGCAGGCATGAACTTTCCGCCATGATGATGGCATGTTGTACATTTTCTAAATGTGTACTTTTTATCATGACATATGCATGTGCATGGGGTTTCCATTTTTATTTGTTGAGTTAAACTAGTATAAAAACCTTCTGGAGATGCTTGTAATAAGCTACTTGCTATGCTTATGAAGCAAAATAGCAGAGCTTTTATGATATGATATTGCATCTTTTATTCCTTTTTTGTTCGCTCGATTCTGAATTTTCTTATAGCAGAAATTTTATAGTCTTTAATATCAGCTTAGTTTTTGTTGGTGCAAATAGTCAATAATTTCAAAATAGAAAATAAATTAAAGTTAAAAATAGAGAAAGAAAACTCTTCGAATCTTGCATAAAACATCTTTTTTTAATACATTCGGTGTAATGTATATTTTATTTTAATTAAAGTTATGGTGTATTTAATGATATTTCAGATAGTCGGAACAGTCTTTTTGGGATTTATGGTAGCATTGTTGTACTATAAGTTTATGTTATACAGCATGAATGTATGGCCGTATGTTTCAAGTGTTGGACATATGTTATTTTTATTTTTACGCTATAGCATAATTGGTCTATTTTTAGTGATGTTTTCTACTACGTCTTACTTGTTTTATTGGTGGGTAGGAGGGTTTATCTCAGGTAGTTTATATTCTGTTCAAAAGTTAAGGAAAAATAATGAAGGCATCAATATTTAATTATAGCATTATAAAACCTTTCTCATATGTGGGACTTACAAGCCCAATCTGGGATATTCATTTTGATACATTGATACAAACTTGGATTATGATGGCTCTTATAGTTACGGTTGTTTCTTTTGCTTTGTATGCGATGAGATCTCCACGAGCGATTATGACTCGACAAGCAATTTTATTAACAATTGGTTTTTTCGTTGATCTTATTGAAGAAACCTGTGGAGTTTTCCGTGAGGATATTTTTTATTTTTCAATAACCATATTTATATTT
>JAESUJ010000016.1 GCA_016763165.1 Candidatus Babeliales bacterium | reverse complement strand
GACCTACCAGGTGAGCAACGTCTACATCTTGTCCTCCCTCCCAGTGTGGGAGGCTGAACTAGTCAATACCGCACGAAAGCTTTTTAAGAACTTTCGGAATGCGTCGGGTTGTGGCGCAGCGGTAGCGCACTCGCTTTGGGAGCGAGGGGTCGTCAGTTCGAATCTGACCACCCCGACCATTTTTTTTGTGCTCGTAGCTCAGTTGGATAGAGCAACGGATTTCTAATCCGTAGGTCACAGGTTCGAGTCCTGTCGAGCACATAATTACTCAAAGCTTTTCATGCTTCTTATAAATATCTAAAAATCTAATCGCTTTTAATTTTTTCAAACAATATTTGTTAGATTTCAATCTTCCAAAGAAGTCATTGAAGTGATTTCATCAACAAGCTCTGGTTGAACCAATACTATATTTCCACTCCCTAAAACCAAAGCTATTTTTATTTGAATTTCAGGATTTACAATAATTGTCCTCCCTGGATCAGCAGCAAGGATCCATTCAAATTAGCTGTACGAGTATTTTTTTTAAAAATACCATACTTTTTCATAGCAAATCTTCTATATTTGTCCTGAATCAGACGTTCCATGAGATGAATCTAAAGAGAGTTGATTTAAATACTGTACACGACGAGCATAAAATGCAAGTGACTCAAGTTCGATAGATGTTTTATAAAATATATCCTTACTGACTTTATACTTCCAAAGCCATGACAATGGCCCCGACAAAACAACTGTGCGAACTAAACGAATACCTTCGATAGAAGTATCAAGTGCACGAGTATCATACAACTTTGCACCAAAAAATTTTTTTATTGATATAAATTTGTAACCATCAAATTTTTTTACAATACGATATAAACTTTTTGAATCATTTTTTAAAGTAACAGAAAAAAGTGTGTTGACGGAGAATGAATCTTGTAGTGTAGAGCTTTTGACTTCTGGGAACCAGAGATGCCAATTATTTATATCTGTCCATATTTTCCAAATATCTTCTTGTGCAATTCCTTTATACACTTTCGTGTAATGATGCATCCACATGGTAAACTCCTCCTCATAATATTCTTTATATAAACATCTTAAGCTGTAAATAGCTATTCATAACCATTTCAGAATTTAAGGACTATTTTAATATCAGAACCATTTTAAGAAAGCCTACTATAGTTTTTTACTTTTTCACACTACTTTTGAATGATCACCAGTAAGATCAATAGAAAAATTACTCACAGCAGAGCTATTAATATGTTCAAGTTGCAATGAAAGCAACTCTGGAAAATGTTTGTTTTTTATAAACATGATACGATTTAAAGTAGAGTATGGCTCAATAATAAAACTATCAAAAGTATCAATACCCATGTCATACAATTGCCTATCTACCATTTCATTGTAATGCATTGCTCTCATCCCTAAAATAGTTGTTGGAATACAGAAAGGCCAACAAAAAACGCTTACTAATCCCAGTGGAATGAGACGAGCTAAAATGTTTTTATGAAAACTACGTGCAATCACATTTAGAGGAATAGCTTTAGTATTCATTGTTCGAGGAGCAAATATATATGAATGCGGCGTTGTATTATTAAGATAGAGCTGAATAACTGTTATCTCTTTTGTATTGCAAGTCCCACCAAGCAATCCTTGCAATTCATCTGAAGTTAATGTTTTGCCTTTGACAACAATTTTCTCTTCTGTAACTATTGATGATGTAAGACGTGCAAGCTTGTAATGTCCATTACGGACACAGCCAGAAAAGATCATTACTAAAATAAATATCAAGTAATGTACTATTTCAAAAACACTCTTTTTCTTCATGAAAACTCACTTTTAATACTTAATACTCATCCATTAATCCCTAAAACCGACACCCAAAACCTTCAAAATCATTAAGGCTTTGCTAAAATAATAAAATTTGCCTTATTACTCAAGCTATTTTATTATAGATTTGCTTTATATATTTGTACAACTTCATAGAAATATTAGAAAATAATGAAAAACAAGCTACCAAAAAAAGAAAATCGGGTCACTCCTCTCATGCAACAATTCTTCTCTATTAAAGAAGAATACCCTGATTCTTTGCTCTTTTTTCAGGTTGGAGACTTTTATGAGCTTTTTTTTGAAGATGCAAAAATAGCCTCTTCTTTTTTAGCTATTACGCTGACTAAACGTGGCAAGTCCGAGGGACAAGATATCCCACTTTGTGGCGTTCCAGTCCATGCTCTTCATCACTATCTCATGAAATTAGTAAAAGGTGGCTTTAAAGTTGCGATTGCTGATCAAATAACAAAGCCTGTTCCAGGACAAATTGTTGAACGGAAAGTTACCAGATACATCACACCAGGGACTATTTTAGATGAATATTTAATTGACCAAAAAAATCCATCCTATTTATGCATGATTTATCCTGATGATGATGCATGGGGAATACTTTTCACCGAACTTCTATCAGCACAAACATTTGTAACAAAAATTCCACGTGATGCTCATCGACTACTTGAGTTAGAACTCAATCGATTCTTTCCTGATGAAATAGTCATTTCTCAATCTGGTCATAGCAACATAGAAACATTCCTTAAACAAAAAGGATATGTTGTAAGCAAAGCAAGCAGTAATGATGTAAAAGATCATGATATGCAAAGCTGGGCTCAAGATTCAATGCCTAACAGATTACATCAACAAATTATTGCTGAACCTGTCCTGCTTAAAACAGTCTATATTTTGCATCAATACATAAAAAAAAATCATGCTTTAGGTAAAGATCATATGCAAAATCTTACCGTTTACGAAGTTGATGATTATCTTATTCTTGATGCAGCAACACAAAAAAATTTAGATATTATTCCAACAAGTGGGCAAAAACGAGAACATACACTTTTAGGAATTCTCGATCATGCTATCACCGCTATGGGATCTCGTATGATTAAAAAATGGCTTCTGCGCCCCTTGAATAATAAAACTCAGATAGAACAGAGACAAAAATTAAGCTTTTTTTTGAAACAACAATTTAGACTTTTACAACAAGCACGAACCTCTTTGAGTGAAATAGCAGACATAGAAAGAATTATTGGAAGAATTGCTCTTCAACGTGCAAAACCAGAAGATTACAGCGCCCTTACATCTTCGCTTGCTATCTTACCAGAAATGAAAGATATCTTACATCAATGCAAAGAGACGGAACTTGCTCAACTTCTTACCGAACGCATTGCCGATTTTTCTGTATTAACCGAGCTACTCAGTGCAAGTATCAATAATGACTCACGGCAACCATGGATAATTAAACCAGGCTTTGATTTTGAACTCGATACTTTAAGATCAATCGTTAAAAACAGTCAAAACCTCTTACTTGAACTTGAACAAGAAGAGATAAAAAAAACAGGTATTTCAGCATTAAAATTAAAATATACCGATTTATATGGATACTCGTTTGAAGCAACAAAAAACCAATCGAAATCTATTCCAGATTATTTTATTTTACAGCAGTCTCTCAGTAATAAAAATCGATATATCACTGAAGCATTGAAGAAACTTGAACAAGAAATCACTCATGCAGATGCACAGGTGGAAACAGTTGAGAAGAAAGTTTTTGATAAAATTGCATCAGAAGTCACTGCGTACATAAGCTCGTTGCGTCACGCAGCACACGCCCTTGCAACCTTTGATGCGATCACAAGCTTTGCATATGTTGCTTACCTTCGACACTACGCCATGCCAACTTTTAATGATGAAAACATTATCGACATTGAAGCAGGCAGGCATCCAGTTGTAGAACAAACAACAAGTACATTTGTTCCAAACAGCACGCTCTTCAACAAAGAAGCTCATGTACACATTGTAACAGGACCAAACATGGGTGGAAAGTCTACCTACCTTCGACAAGTAGGACTCATTCATATCATGGCGCATGCAGGCAGCCTTGTCCCTGCTAAGAGTGCAAACATTTCTCTTCTCGATCGACTATTTACCCGTATCGGATCAGGAGATGACCTTGCTCAAGGAAAAAGCACCTTCTTAGTTGAAATGGAAGAAACAGCTGCTATTTGTACACAAGCAACAGAAAAAAGCCTTGTTATTCTTGATGAAGTCGGACGTGGAACAAGTACTTACGATGGCATGGCACTTGCGCATGCTATCATAGAATTTTTAGCAAAAGAGATCAAAACACGCGCTCTTTTTGCAACCCATTATCATGAACTAACTGAACTAGAAAACTCATGCCCTGGTGTTATCAACGTTCATTGCGATGCTCAAAAGAGAGATAATGCTCTTATTTTTTTACACAATATCAAAAAAGGTGTTTCTCGTGGGAGCTTTGGAATCGACATCGCTCGATTTGCTCTCCTTCCCCAAACAATTATTGATCGTGCTGAAACTGTTCTACTGACATTCTCAGATAAAAAACAGAAAACAAATCTGACAACCAATACCGCTCAAACATCTCAATCAATAAAAGAAGAACATCCAGTACTCAAGAAAATCAATCAGATAAATATTGATGACTTAACACCACGTGAAGCATTGCAGTTTCTTTATGAATTAAAACAAGAAACTGAAATCGATACTTTGTAGCTTCTTAAAAATAAGTGGACATTTTTTGAAAAACAGATAGAATTAGCCTTTTTATCAGTATATTTGTGTTTTTAAAAAAAAAGAGAGTAAACTGAGATACATACAGAAAATATTATTCTATTAAAACGATACAAAGAGAAACTATTATGTTGAGTGCACTTTTAACGTACTTTACTCAGAAACATCTTGAGTCAAGACTCAAAATAACCTCCGTTAATTTTAATGATCCATGGTGGAAAATCATTTGGGATCAAAAAAAACGTGCCTTTTTTGTATGCTTTGGACTGAGTATTTATTATTCATTTTCTACCCAAGTCCCTTTATATCTTGGATATATTTTCGAACAAAGACGCATTGATCTCTTTTGGACCCTTGCCGCTGTATGGGTGGTCATGTTCGCTATGGATTATTTTATTCGCATCACTAATTCAATTTTTCAACTTCATTGTATTCATAGTATTTATTACTCAGCACACCAGTTTTTTTTAACAGTTGATCCGCTTTTTCATAGTGATAGATCCAGCGGCGTAGTACTCAATAAAACACAACGTGCCTCACTCGCCTATGAAGACATTCTTGATTCATTCACAAGCAGCGGCATCTTAGAAATTTTTATTGCCTCAACAACTGTTGTTGTTAGTTTTTTAACTATTAACTACACACTTGGTCTTATAGCCCTTTTCACTGTTCTTATCCTTATTTCAAGCAACTTCATTATTTTTAAACGGACTGTTCCTGAATATGAACACAAATTTCTTGAAGCTGATGATAAGCTTAAAGCAACAAGTGTCGAAAACTTGACGCAAGCATGGCTCATTCGATCAACATTCGCAACCAATGAAGCTGTTCAAAAACTTAAAGATAGAACTAAAAAAGCAATGACTACTGAAGCATTTTTCTGGAAAGCATTTGTTGATCTAAGAACAACATTTAAAAATATATATATTGGTACTATTTGCTTGGTTGGATCATATCTTTTTCACCTTGTCGATACAAACCAAATCACACCGATACTAGCATCAACATTAATACTTATGTACATCAAAGGAACACATGATTTAATAAAAATAGATAAGCCTCTTCGTCTATTTTTTCGTGCCTACACACGTATCACCAACTTTTACAATTTTATGCATAATTTTGGCAAACAGACATTTCCTGTTTTGTCTCACAAAGAATCTATCTACGATGATGTAGAAAAAACAGCTGAACGAAATGAAACATCTGTAATTATCGATAATATCTTTTTTGACTACACCGAAAATGCACGCATTTTTTCTGGGCATAGCATGCATCTCATTGTCGATAAAAAACAGGAATCAAAATTATATGGTATTATTGGACCATCTGGAATTGGAAAAACAACGCTCATGTCAATTCTTGGTGGCCAATTAAAGCCGACCAAAGGTTCTATTTTAATCAATGATGTTGATATTTACGATATTGATGACATTACTCGTCGACAAAAAATAGTTTTACAGAGCCAAGTTGCAAGCAGCATGCGTGGAACTTTAGCGTACAATCTTCTATTTGGACTTCCTATCGATCAAAACATGTATCATGAGGACGACCTTATCACAGCACTCAAACGTGTTGGATTATGGGATCTATTTAAAACAAAAAATGGTCT
>JAESUJ010000117.1 GCA_016763165.1 Candidatus Babeliales bacterium | reverse complement strand
CCTTTTTAACTGTAAAAAGCGTATGATGTTTTTAAAAAATAGTCAAATTTGGGGATTCAAATAAAGGAAAAAATGTGTAGAAAAAACAGTTCATATTCTACGTGCCTTCTGGTAGCCTGTTTTTAGTGAAAAGAGTCTGTTATTTTATATCTGAAGATTGAGAGCTTTTATGAAAAAAATATTATTATTAATCGCTGCATTTTTTCTATTTCGAACAGATGGCTGTCTGCGCAGTGCGGAAATTGATCCAAAAAGTATAGAAGAGTTAGTTACTTCGATTGCATCAAAGAGTGTTGACAGACAAAAAGATTTTGCATTATTTCTTAATATATTTATTAATGCGTGTATGGAGGGCAACTTTAAAGGAGTGCTTTATATTTGTAATTTGTGTTCTGAGCATAAGCAATTATTATATTATTTAACAACTATATATGTTAATCAAACTCTTCTAAAGGAGATTGTTTTAGACAGAGAATTCAATAAAATTGTCGCAATATTTGAAGAAATAGAATTAAGAACTATAGATATTGATGAATATCAACTTCCTCTTCTGGCCGTAGTAAAACAGCAAAATTATGATAAAGTTTTATCATTGTTAGAATATAGACCCGATGTTTATCAAACAAATGATTTTTCAGAGAAGACAGCGCTGCATTTTGCGGTTATTTCTCAGAAAGAAAGTATTGTAACTCTTTTGCTCAGATATTCAAAAGAAGGAATTAATAAACAGGACTTATCTGGTCAAACAGCACTGTTTGTTGCTACATCATTAAAAAATGAAAAAATAGTAGCAATATTGCTTGCAAGTGGAGCTGGTCCTAATATTGCAAATATTAATGGGGTGACCCCACTGCATGTAGCAGCAACATATGGATATGACAATATTGTTGAGCAGCTTCTTATCCATGGTGTTAATTTAGATCTGAAAGATACAAATGGCTACACCGCCCTGGATCGAGCGAATGAAATGAGTCAAACAGGCATCAAGAATTATTTGTTTTTAGCTGGATGGGGTCTTGATATTTATCAAGAAAACTATGTTTAGTTTACAAATTATTTCATAAAACCTATGTAAAGTATTGGGATATTTTTTATGAAAACAACATTATTGTTGGTTGCGTTGTTATTCTTGTTTCAAGCAGATGGCTCTCTGTACAGCGCTGCAAGTCGAGAAAATAGTGAAGATAAAAAGAGCGAAGAAGATCTGGTTGCGTCAATTGTATCAAAGGAAATCGGCTATAGAAAAGATTTTGGTATGCTGAAGAATTTCTTTGTCAAGTCTTGTCTTGATGGAAAAGATGACCAAGTGCAGAAAATAATTTATTTATGCAAAAAACATGATCAATTATTAATGGCGCTCATGAATTTTTCAGAAAATGGAAAATCGTTAGAGAAGTTTCTTTTAGACAGAGGACTTAATGGTACTTTGAAAATGCTTCAAGATGCTTTGCAAAAGATTGAATATTTTGAATCTGATATTATGCAGGCAGTAGAGCAGAATAATGTGAGAAAACTTAAGTTTTATTTAAAAGCGGAGGAGGATCACGAAAGAAAATCTCTTTCTGATGAGACTGCTTTACATTTAGCCAGTAGCATGGGCAATGAAGAGATTGTTCTTATATTACTGGGTCATTTAAAATCAGATTTGAATAATCAGAATATATATGGTCAAACAGCATTATTAATAGCTGCATCACTTGGTTACAAAGAAATAGTTCATACTTTGTTGAAGTGTGGAGCAAATCCAAATATTCCAAATTCTGATGGAATAAGTCCATTACATTGTGTGATAGCTTTCGAGCATTCAGACATTTTTCGAGAATTGCTAAGATTTAATGCTAATCTAGATGCAGAAAATAGAGAGGGTTGGACTCCGCGAAATGTTTACAATGGCAAGCGAAAATCAAAGATCATTGCTTTTGTTAGAAAATAGCTAATTTTGTTTTAAAAAACTTATTTAAAATATTGGGAAAAACTTATGAAAAAAATATTATTATTGATCGCATCATTATTTCTGTTTCAAATAAATGGTTCTTTGCGCAGTGCAGCAGGTAATGAAAAAAGTGGTAATGAAATTATAGAGGAATTAATTGAGTCTGCTCTGTCAGAGAAGGGAAACTATAGAGAAGATACCAATATGGTAGTTCAGGTTTTTATTCGAGCATGTATTGTTGGTAGAGTTGAACAAGTAGAAAATATTATTCGAATGTGCAGAAAAAATGACAGATTATTAGTACAATTAGTTGGTTTTAAAAATTACAATACATTGCACGACACCGCTTCAAGAAAAGGGTTTCATAAAATTGTAGAGATGCTTAAAGAGGCATCAAAAAACACTGAACATTTGTATGAGTCACAACCCTACCTTATGAAGATGGTATTTGAAAAAAATATAAGAGAGATTAATATTGCATTAGTCTCGGGTAGCAATGTTTATGAGGTAGATGATATTTCAGGAATTAACTCCTTACAAGCGGCAAGTTTGGTTGGAGAAGAAGCTATTGTAGAAATGTTTCTGAGTCATTCAAAAGCAGGAATAGATCATCAAAGTTATCACAAACAGACAGCATTATCAATGGCGGCAGTATTTGGTCATAACAAAATAGTTAAAATGTTACTAAATTATGGAGCTAACTCAGAAATATCAGATTTTTTTAAACGGACTCCATTACTTAATGCAACCCTCATAGGAAATAGAGCTGTTATGAAAATATTACTAGATTCTGGTGCTAATAAAAATGCAAAAGATACTCATGGCAAAACTTCGCTTGATTATGTAATAGAAGGATATCATCAAAATAATGTTGATCTTTTTAGGTAGCGTATATCTTTGCTGCTTTTTGATTATTTTTTTAAAAGATCTCATCAATTATTTGAGAGACTTCTTTTTTTTCAGTTGTATCAATCAATGATGCATAAAAATGTTCATCATAGCTGCGCGTTCTCAAAACAACCGGCATCGGCAATGCGTGGCCAAGTGCTAAGATTTGCTGCTTGCTGTCCAATGTTGCCAGAATTGATCGAAGTCCGGAGCCGTTAGCAACTCCAGTCAGAATCGCACTGATATCTTTTTCATCATTGAGTAACGCAATAAACTTAGTGCCAATTTGTGAGATAATTTCTGGGTCGATTCCTGATGGTCGTTGATCAACAACTAAAAGTGAAACATAATATTTTCTCATCTCACGAGCGATGACACCAAAAATAGTCTGTTTTGCTGCTTGTGGATTTAAAAACTTGTGTGCTTCTTCGATGGTGATCATCAGTTTTTGAGGTTCATCCTCTTTTTTCTGTGATGCTAAAAATCGTTCAGTTTTTTCAACATATTTTTCATGAATCCTTCGTG
>JAESUJ010000116.1 GCA_016763165.1 Candidatus Babeliales bacterium | reverse complement strand
AGTCATGGGGGGTTAATCGGTGATTATTCTTTGTCTGGTTATTTGCACCTGATGATTCAAGAAGTACGATTATTGTACTGATGGAGCTGTCTAGGGCATCAGGATTGAGGTATTTGCCAGAAGCATAATGGTAAGGAGTATCGCCATTTTTGTCTTTTTGACTTACAAATCTTTTAATTATATTTTTTTTGAAACTTTCTAAAAGGATGTTGGAGTTTTTCTTGTTTTCATTTCTACCAGTTATAAAGTTGTTTTCAATTATTAGATTTACTTGAGCAAGTATTTTTTTGACCTCTTTTTTATCGCCATTTCCGCAAGCTTCAAAGAATGATTTAGATAGGCTATCAAGGTTTTCAAGAGGATCTTGGGCATTAAGTGTTGAAGCAAAAAGAACAATTGTAATCAGATATTTTTTTATATTATTTGGAATCATAGAGGACCTCTCTTAGAAAAACTTTCATCAGCAAAACTAGCATACTTGTATCACTTATTTGGTGTGAAGGCAATAATTTCATGAAGAGGATTGTTGGATGAAAAGAGAGAATAAAAATTAAAGTAAAGAGGGACTCGGTATCAAGTCCCATCTGTCTGTTGCTTATGAAATGGTGCAGGAATCGACCAACCAAGAACCTTGATCATCTTTTTTTTTGTTTATTTCGATCATGGATTCAAATATTTGAGTGTTCACATCTTTTTTTTCTGAGGCGATATCTAAAGCGCTTTTTCCTTTGTTGTTTTCTTTATACATGTCTGCTTTTGAACGTTCAAGTAGCTTAAGGATAGCAACAAATGTTTCTTTCGGAGCAGAAAGAGCGAATCGTTGGTCAACAGCGTAGTGATAAGGAGTATCTCCATTTAAATCTTGTTGGTTTATAAAGCTTTTTATTATTCTCAATATTCGATCCATCTCTATTTCAGCATCATTAATCTCACTTAAAAAACTTTTTTGAACATCGGTTTCATCTTCTTCTTCTAGTTGGGCAACATTTTCGAGTATTTTGCTTGCTGTTTCTTTGTCGCCACTTCCGCATGCTATAAAAAACTTTTGCGTCTGTAGATCAAGATTTTTCAGGGGGTCATCCATTGCGGCACAGAGTGCTGAAGCAGACAGAACAGTTGTTAATAAGAATCGAATTGCATTACTTGAGATCATAGTAACTCCTTTTGAGAAGGTTTTTAAAGGTAACACTAGTACTTTTGTATCAGGAGATTGGAAGGGATGACAATAATTTGGTGAAAATTTATTTGGTAAAAAACAGTAAACATGTGATAGATCTAGAAGATATTTTATTTTAAGTCTTATTCTTATCCAGAAGGGACTGGCAGATCCCTTCTGGATAGTTAATTTGATACAGAATTATTTTTATTTAGAAACCGGAACTATAAGCAGATGCTGCAGCAAGTTCTCTTAAGTATTCACTAGATTTTTTTGTTTTGTTTGTCGCTTTTTTTATTATTTCATCTTCAATGGTCTGTTTTAAAACTGTATAGTTTCTTTTTCTGTTTATTTCAAAAATATTGATAGCAACATCAAATACATCACAACCATTGTTATTTTTTGCTTTGAAATCTGTACCAAAAATTGAAAGTAAGTAGATAACTGTGCCAAAAGAAGCATCTGGTAAATCAGATAAATGGCACTGTTTAATAGCATATATGAGAGGAGTATTTCCATCAGCATCTCTTTGATTTACAAATTTTTCTATTGCTTTCAAGGCATCATTTTGACTTTTTAATTCTTTACGTTCTGTTTGTATGTAAGACATAAGAGCACTTTCAGCATCTAGAGCATTTCCTTCTCCGCATGCTATAAAGAATTTTTGGGATAGTTCATTAAGATTCTTTAGTGAGTTCTGTATATTTGTTATTGCACTATCTGAATTCAGAGTATTCACAGTTGAATTCATGGTTTGACTATCGATGTTTATATTTAAACTCTCTATACTTTGTTTGTCTTGATTAGCATTTTTTTTTTTTGGATTTGCATACATTATTTGGCTACAAAATATAGTTAACAAGAAAAGTTTGTATGTGTTTTTTGAAATCATGGTCACCTCATATAAAGAAGTTTTTAATATATACTACTAGAATATATTTACCTTCTTCATGATGGTAATATCAATAGTTTTATATAATCGAATGAATTCTCTTTTTATTTCAAAAAATATATAAATGTATGCTAGATTTGATGTTATTATTTTGATAAAACTGTTGAATATGTTTAGTGAATTGTTATTGAGAAATGTATAATTATTTGATTTTCACCTTGCTTTAGTCTATCTCGTTCTGTCTTGACCCTGTATGTGATTTTTATGCATTAATGAAATTAATAATAATTTCAAGTAGCAAGTCTTGGTGTATATTTTGATTTAGTGCTTAAAAGTGTATTGCTAACTAGGTAGGTTATCTTGATAAAAGTCACTAAATTTGCATTAGTTTCTTTTTTAGATAGTCTGGAGGGACTATAAATATGTATCCATTAATGATTCAGTGACAAAGTAACTATGTAGTCATAGTCGGTTAAGTTAAGAAGGAAATAGTACTCATGTGCTGGGTTTTTTTATTTTTTGTTTATATAAGTCATCTTTTTTTGTTCCTTTGCAAGCTGATGAAATAGTAAGAGAAAGCCCTAAGAAAAAAATGTTTGTTTTTTCAAGTGTTGGAGGGTATGGGCATCAAAAGGCTGCTCAGGAGTACGTTAATATTTTTGAAGAAGAGTATGATGTAAAAATAGTTAATTGGTTTGAAGATGGCCCACTTAAAAAATATGATACTATTCGCAATATGTCATTTGGTTTTTATTCAGGAGAATCGTTATATAATTTTCTTCTTAAAAAACAGTGGATGTATGGACTGAAATCGATAGTAGGTCTGGGGCCTCAATTTGCACGAACAAATAGACAAAAGATGGAAACAACAATGTACGAATATTTGTCAGAAGAGCGCCCAGATATCGTTGTTTCTGTAGCTCCAGTTTTCAACTTGCCTGCAATTAATGCAGCTGCAAGGCTTTCAATTCCGTATCTTTTAACAACGTTAGATGCTGATTTAACTGCTTGGGCAGAGGGTCTTGAATATGTAGCACATCCTGCATTTGCTGTGACAATAGGGTATGATGCTCCAAAAACAACCCCTTTATTAAAGTCTTTAGGGATTCGGTCAGAAGATATCCATACTATCGGATTTCCAGTGAGTCAAAAATTCTTAGCATCATATGATATATCTGCTTTACAAAAAAATGGCATGTTCGTGCACAGGTTCCTTGTATTTTAATAATGATGGGTGGAGTTGGGACTAATACTGCTTATGAATATGCTCAAAAACTTGCACGTATGAATATTGTAGCAGATGTTCTGGTCTGTGCTGGAAAAAATAAATCTCTGCGTGAAAAAGTAGAACAGATAGAACCTCTATTGAAAGGAGTGAAAATTCATGCTTTAGACTTTGTTCAGGATATCCATGAGCTTATGTTTTTAGCATCTTTTTTGATAACTAAAGGTGGTGGAATGACCTTGTTTGATGCGATTGCAGCAAAAGTGCCTTTACTCTGTCACTCTATTGGATATCAACTATCGTGGGATAAGAGGAATATAGATTTTATTGTTGATAATAAAATGGGATTGGCTATTACAGAGATGGGTGATTTCGAAAAAATGGTTCATCGATTAATTGATAATAATGAAGAGCGTCTTCGATATAAAAGAAATATGCAAAAGTATCATCCTATTAATTTCCATAGTCGTATTAAAGAGATTGTGAAGTCATTGCATGTAAGGATGAAAAAAGATCGCCATGATCCTATGGGTAGAAGTGATCTTGTAGCTGGTGACTATAAAACATATGTTTGTACAGAAGTTTCCTGGTTTGATGGTATGCGAAATAGGTTTAAGACTCTTTTTTCTTAAATTGATAAAGATCTATATACAAAATAGATCCTCATCAATTTGAATATTCTTCTTGATTTTTTATAAAGAAATCATCTCTTTTTAAGATCTTTTATTTCTTCGTGTAAGTCTTTTATTTTTCTTTCAAAATGTTCTTCCATCGCATCCATACGTCTGGCCATTGCTCTGAGATCTTTAGTGACATTGTTACGAAGTTCTTTTATCGATCGGTAATTTTCCTTGCTTTTTCTACTATCAGATGATCTTCCACCCTGTGTAGCTGCTCCGGTTACTAATCCCCCAACCATGCTACCGGTTAATCCTCCGGCAAAGCTGCCACCAAAGCCTCCATCAGCGTATGCAGAGGTGGAAATAAGTAAGCTGCATAATAATATTTTTTTTAACATAGTTTCTCCATATTTATTTGAAAGTCGTTAAAATCCGTGTACTGTTTTTTATCGCCTGAAAATCATAAATCCCATAAATCCAAGGGCAGTAATGAGAGAAAGAACAACAAAAAAGAGTAGATAGAGAATAAACTGATCACGTGAACTTTGTCTGTTTTCAAGATCACGTTTTATATCTTGTACTCTATCTTTATCTTTTTCTCGCCGCATCTCTTCAATTTCTCTGTCTCGGTCTCTTTCTTTCATTCGTTCTATTTCACGATCGTTATCACGCCTGCCACCTTGACTGACTGCGCCTGCAATCATGCCACCTGTAAGTCCACCAACCAGGCCACCAGCGAATCCATCTCCATCAGCAAATATAGGTGACAGTGGAATTAAGGTTATGCAGCCCAAAGCAAGGGCAATAAACGTTTTTTTATAATTTTTTTTCCGATATTCCATTTCTGTCCCCTAAAGAGTAAGTGCTTCTTCTATGCCTTTTATTTTATTTTAACATTAAATATGTTCAAACTGTCAATTAACTAGAAAATGAACTACGGGGTAAGGCCTTTAAAGGCCAACTCTATTTTGTGCAAATGAATACATAAAATATTGATTTATGGCAGGATGCCATGTTTTCTAAAGGCTGGGATTTGTACAGAAGCACATCTATAAAGATGTGCAAGGGTTGATTACGAGAGTTTTTAGGTTGGAATGTCAGATAGGATCTGCTTTCTTTTGCATGTAGCATAGAATTTTTTGAGAATTTTCTGTAACTCAGGTTCTTGAATTGTATTAAGAGCTTCTGTTTCGTGATTGGTCATGGTAGATGAAAGAAGTGAAAGTTGTCTGTCTGATAAGGAATTGTTGTGCAAGGGGGTTTTTTTCTTAAGTTCATGCTTAACAAAGCTTTTATATGAAAATCTAATCTCTTTGATAGTATCGCATCCAATGACTTTATTGATTTTTCGTTTAAGCATATTTGACATCATCAATAGTTCTTGCGCCCAACAAGGGTGCGAAACACTGAGTAGAATCACATGTTCATGTATCTGTTTGATATGAACCTTTCCTTCCAGTGAGCCAATAATATCACTCCATTGGTTGAGAAGCAAAAACTTCCACCGAAATTCTGTTGGAATAATATTGAAAAGAATATGATGAACATTAAATTGCACTAAAAACCTTTAAGTTGTAGGGTGTTTTCATTTGAATATGTTTTTTGATTATACTTTATATTTTTCAAACCTCAATAAGGAAAGTAAAGTTTATTAAAAAATAACTGGCTGTGAGGGGAAAATCTATAAGTTGTTCAAAAAGAAATATTTTATTTTAAATATTGAATTACGAACAACTTATCTATTCTGAGTAATATCTCAGTCTGTATCGTTTAAATTTTTTTTCATGAGGATCGTTGTTGGAATAATCGGGAAGTTTGGCTTTATTGTCTTGATGAAATCATTCATTTTGTAAAATTTGAGCGATCTTTTTTTAGCGTAAGAAAATAGAGTCTCCTTAAGGTTTGCTCTAAGCCAGGTTTCAATTTTTTCGAGCATATGAAAATCATATTTTTCTTCTTGAAATGGCCTATCAACAGTAAGATTTTTTAATACAGCATCATTGTTTTCTAAAAATTGAACATGAGCTGCAGCGACAATAGTTGTGCCACCGTAGAGAATAAAGTGATAGTGATTTGAGTCTGACATACTCGCATGGTGAGGGTCATACTTGATGTTGATAGGGTCAAAAAAACATTCTTTTTTGATACGATGATACTCTTTCCACTCCTCATCAGCAGCGCAAAAAAGTAGACGACTTTTTGTAAACTCTGCTTTATTAAGAATTTTTTTTATGAATAATCCCTTCTTAAGGGTGTACTGTGCGAAAGAGTATCTATTTGTTTGATAGCTTGATGGATTATCAAGAAGCTGATGCTTGAGAGCTGAATATTCTTCGACATAATTAGGGTGAGCTCGAAGCATGTCTCGAAAGACCAGGTTGAGTTCAACTTCTGGATTTCCTTCATGATAGACATGGAGGTTGAAATCTATTGATCCGCGCTTTGCAAAGCCCCAGTGTAGAGGAATATTAAACTCTCCGCAATATTCATATCCGATTTTTTCTATT
>JAESUJ010000115.1 GCA_016763165.1 Candidatus Babeliales bacterium | reverse complement strand
TTTAACTTCAGATGCTGCGTCGTGACACCAGCCATAACGCTTTGCGTAACGGCAAATGGTGGAGAGAGAGGGATTCGAACCCTCGATCCGGATTTCTCCAGATACCTGCTTAGCAGGCAGGTGCTTTCAGCCACTCAGCCATCTCTCCTTGCAGAATTCATTTTCAGTTCTGTCAAATTGACGAGAACTGGTGCGCCCAAGAGGAATCGAACCTCTAACCGCCAGATTCGTAGTCTGGTACTCTATCCAATTGAGCTATGGGCGCTATGAAGTAAAGTATGTCAAAAACAGACGCATTTGCTTGTTTTAAGTCTTTTTATGATATCTTGCTTATAATAAAGTGTCAAATTTTAAACGCATCTTTTTGAAAGATATAAAAATGGAAATACGCTTGTCAGTTAAAGTCACACCAAATGCATCAAGAGAACGGATTTTGTATGATGCTCAAGGAAGTATAAAAATATATGTTATGGCCCCTGCGGTTGAAGGTAAAGCTAATGATGCACTGATTAAATTATGTGCAAAAAAGCTTGGAGTTTCGAAAGGGTCAATAACGATTCTTGATGGAGAAAAAGGTCGTTATAAAACATTATTATTAACGACCCCTTTTTCTCAAGAAAAGATTTTACAATTGCTCGGGTTAGAACAACAAGATTCTCTGCTTTAGTTTACCATGCATAGTTCATGCTTAAATGGAATTCTGAAGCACTTTCACCTTCTTTTTTCTTTCGATCAAGTTTATAACCCCAGTCAATTTTTGCAGGAACAGGTTGCATAAGATTGAGACCAAATCCAACTGAGTGGCGCATTTCGAAGTTATTTCGTTTGATGTTTTCTCTTTGACTATCTTCTGGAATTCCATCAACAACAGTTCTCCAGCCAGCACCTGCATCATAAAAGAAGTGTCCCTTCATCGAATAATCAGGAACGAGAGGAAAAACAAGTTCAGCATTAAATTGTATAGCACGTTTACTACCGAGTGGTGCATTTGTTGGAGCCCAAACAGGACCAACTCCTCCCCATAAGAATCCACGAACTGTTCCTTGTCCACCCATCTGAAATAGCTCTTTGTATGGTATCGACTTGTCGCTTTGAAAGCGATCAATGATACTACCACGTCCGTGCAGGGTAAGGACAAGCGAGTCAGGACCGATAATAGGGGTGTACCAACTTCCTTCAAGTTCAAATTTATAAAAACTAAATGTTTGGTTTACAAAAGGTAGTGCAAATTTGCTACTTAATTCAAGGCGGTATCCTTGATTCGGATAAACTTTATGATTTCGTGTATCTTTAAGTAGCGTGAATGATAACCAGTTGATTGTTCCTTCAATAAATCGAAGTTTTACAATATCTTGAAAAACATCAGAACTAATTCCTTCAACAATTAAATTATGATTATTGTAAGAAACATGTTCTGTTCCAATTTCTGTTAACCAGTGAAGCTTAGGATCTATCGAATCAAGTGTAAATCCAACTTGGCTTGAGATACCCCATAGTTTTTCTACAGGTCGTGTTTGCAAATATCCCCACTGTTCGTATTCATCACGTTTAATGTAGGTTGAAAAACCGATTGAAATTCTATTGTCCAAGAAATATGGATCAAATATTCGGAACTCGCCACGTTGAAAACTTTTTGGTGATGCTTGCACAATTGCATTCGCATCAAATCCAAGTCCTCCAATATTTGACTTGCCAAGATCGAGTCCAAATTTAAGGCTGTCATTTGCAGATCCACGATCGGCACCATAGGTCATGTTAAAATTTAAGTGTCCTGTTCGTGCTTCATGAACGGATAGCGTTAAGTCTGCAAGTGTTTCAGTCACTTTGTTAATTTTCCAGTTAACTGAACCACGTTCGAAGTAACTGAGGTACTCAACGTTTAATTTAGACATCTCAAGCTTTTGGCTGGTGATGAGATCCCCTTCTTCAAAAGTAACTTGACGACGAATAACCTTATCACGTGTAATATTATTGCCAACAATGTTAATGTTATTTGCAAAAAGTTTATGAGACTTCTCTACGATGAAGCTGACATCGACAAGGTTCTGATCTTCAAGTGGCTTTAATTGTGGGTAGACATCTGCAAAAATAAATCCGTATTCACCCAGAGCAGACTTCAGGTTATTTATTGAATCAACAATTTTTGTTCGGGAGTAAGTATCGCCTTCATCAAAAGCAATATATTTAGCGAGATCTTTGTCAGTGAATTCTTCATCGGAACATTCAACGTTGAGATATCGAATTTTGAATTTGTGACCTTCACGAATGTAAAATGTTACATCACGGAAGCCTTCATCAACCGGCTCGATTTCAATGCCAGAAACTTTAGCCATCAAGAATCCTTGATCTTGATAAAAGTATTCAATACGATGCTTGTCTTGTTCAAGCATTATTTCATCAACTTTTCCTGAATCATCTGTTGTACTGAGTAGCCACATAGGTCGAGTAAAAATGAGATGACAATAACTATAAAAAGGAACTTGCTCAGATCCATGAAAGTTTACTTTTCTGATACGTACTTTTTTGCCTTCATCAACAGTGAAAACAGCAATTTTTTTTTGAGAATTCTCAGGGTTTGGAATTATTTTGGTATCGATGTGTACATTAAGATACTGAACATCTTGATACAGTTTTTTTAAGCTGTGAGCGGTGCGAATAACCTTTTCAGTGTCAAGCCGATCGTTTTCAGAAAGATGCAGTTTTTCTAGTAGTTTCTCTTTCTCAAAATGATTAACTCCTTTAAATAAAAAGTCATCAACAAGCGCATATTCTTCGAGAGTTATTATGAGGTTGCATTCGTTGGATCCTACTTTTTCTTCAGATACTGTTATCTGACTAAAGATACCCAAGTTGTACAGTTGGTTGATTGCTTCTGTTGAAAAGGTGGGATTAAAAGGTTTGTTAACTTCGTACGGTAGTCTATTTTTAATAACTGCTTCATCAACGCTATTTGTTCCTTTAATAATGATTTTTTTAATGAGAGGAAATGACTCTTGTGCAGAAGAAGATGTCGATCTAATGTTAAGTGAATCAGCATAGATATCATGAAGTGAAGTGCAGGAAACTAAAAATAAAAAAACGGCACTGAATTGTCTTTTTATAAAGCTTTTCTTGTACAGCATGTAATCTCTTTCCTTTTTAATGATCAACCAATTTTATGCTTAAAGGGTGTACTGAGATTCATGATACCCTTGATATTAATGATTATCAAGCGACGGTTGTAATAATTTTTATTTTTATGGTACTGAAATATTTGGTTTTAGACGAAAAATGTCGTTGTAAAGATGCTTATTTACTTTTTACTTTGATGAGTTTATTGGTTGTTAAAAGAAAAGAAGCGAGCGCTTGTGTAATTAAAAAACATAAGAATTCCAGCTGTACCTATTTTAGGCATGATTAAAGAGGGGAAGAGTCTACTCTGGATGAATATTTTTAATAGCAAAAGGCTCAGTAGAAAACTAAAGATATTCGATGCAATATGTCGTCTGTAAGCATACAATAATGATATATTATTTCGTTTGAAAATAAAAAAATTGCACAGGGTGAAATTAACTGTGACAGCTATTGAAAAAGCAACCATTGAAGCAAGAATGTAATTGTTATTCAAGAGTGGAAGGGTGCAAAAAAATATAATAAAGTCAGTTGCTGCTGAAGTAAGCCCTACACATCCGTATAAGAATATTTGAAACATTTGTTAGATTCCTTTTTTGTATGAGGAGGCTTGTTTTACATGTTTTGTAATAATCTCAAATTCTTGTTTTTTACATTTTTTATCTGGTTGCCAATCTGTTAAATAATGTTGAATTTTTTCCACAAAAGAGAGAGGAATGATCTCTGATTGTACATAACTTTCATCATCATGTTTGAGTAGTGTAAATCTGAGATTGCTGTGCATTTTAGAAATATTAATAATGAGATCATTGCTCTCTTGTTTTTTGATGAGTTTGTGCAAAAGGGGAGAAAAAATAAAGAGAGGAAGAGGATGGATAATCGATTTGTTGATAGAGTTGTTTTGATGAGCTATAAACCAAAAGTCGCGATGAGACGGATCAAGTCGATAAACAGGTTCATTGAGTGAAGGGAAAAACCTATTTATTAAAGATGGTGAATCGTTCTCAGCTGTTCGATCGTACCTGATTTTTACTTGTACAATCGAAGGTGATGAGAGAGGATTTTTACTAAATCGTTGATCGCTATAATAGCGCGATGTTGAGATCCAATCCATTTTTTGTACAGGATCATTTTCAGAGTAGAAATTGTATACCCGTTTAAAGGTGTTGGTATCAGTGGCGTAATGATCAGTTTCTGGTTGAATTGGAGTGGCCAAGAGATAGAGTCGGTTAATATAGACAGCTGGTTGATGGGGGAAATAATCAAAGGCTTTTTGTCCTTTTTTTGTTTGATATTGCTCTGTTGTACAGGTAGACAAATAAGAGCACATCTGCTCAAGTTCGTTATGAATCGATGAAGTTGATTGCAGGTCAAGCTTGAGTAAGTTACGTGCTTCATTGATGCCTGCAAGGTTCAGTGCAATGTTTCCACCATGACTGTGAGCAGAAATGATTATTTTTGTTTTGAGTCCTTTTTCCTGTAATGCAGCTGTTTCTTCAGCTAAAGCATTGTATAGTCGAAGTGCTTCTTGACGCCGTCGTTGGCGACTCAGCAGTCCACTCCATCCAAAAGTATAAAAGAAAGAAAGTTCCTTGCTCTCGTTTATGAGGTTTTTGATGTCAGCGTATCCTTTAATAAGTGGAGATGCTATTTTTTTAAGATCGGTCTCTTCTAGCAAGGCATAGCTTGGATCAAGCTGAATCATGCCTCTTTCAAGCATCGGTTGGTCTTTATAAAAATATGGATCTTTTCTCATGAGTCGAGCTGTTTTTACGTAGTGAGAACCTTTAAAATTATCATGAATTACAGGAAAAAAACTAAGCAGACCCAAAGAGCTCCCAAATGTTCCATGAATAAAAACATGAAGCGTTGCTTGTTGAGGATGTTTATATGTTTTTTCTGTTGAATGTTTGAAGAAGTGCCATGACGAAAGCCAGATAGCTTGAGCAATAATAAGTGTAATCAGAGCTGTGAGGTATATTTTCCAATCTTTGAAAACTTGTTTCATTCTTTTTTCCTTTCATTGTATCACACTTTTCATAGTAATTTTTTATTATTAATGAGAACAAGAAAACTATTTTTCTCTCTTGGGTACAGGATCTTTTAAGATTGTACAGAGCTTTGTTTTATTGGTATGCTAAAAAACGTAGTCTTTATAGAGGTATAAGTTTTTATGTTTTGTTACATGAAAATGTATATAACGAAGGTTTTAATAATGAAAATTTCTTTGGCGTGGATATCTGAATATTTCAAAAATAATAGTTTAAGTGGAACAACTCCTGAAGTGATTATGAGTCGATTTAATCAAGTCACTGCTGAAATGGAAAGTTCCTATACGGTTACATATCCACTTGATAATTTAGCAGTAGCAAAAATAGTCTCTATTTCTCAGGATTCTGTTGAAATTATAATTCCTGAGTGGAATAATCAAAAAATAGAATTGAGTCAAAAAAAATCAGAAAAAGTGTCAGTTGATGAAACACATCTTGTTTTGAAGGATGGATCTGGTATTCGTTGGGCAACTTCATCAGATCTGTTAAGCGAAAAAGATTTTGCACTTCCCGCTTTTTATATTCCTGAAAGTCAACATGCTGGATTGTGGAAAGAGCGGATTGATCAGGATGAAGTTATGTTTGAAATTGATAATAAATCGATCACAAACCGTCCTGATTTATGGGGACATTATGGTTGTGCTCGGGAGATAGCTTCTTTTTTACAAAAAGAGTTGATTCCCTTCAATCAGATAGCTTCTTCTATTAAAAAGTCATTGCATGCAGAAGAAGGAAAAGTTGATGGAACAAATATTACAATTAAAAATCGTGCATTAGATCAGTGCTCTGTTTACACCGCATGTTATATTCCTGAAAGTCGATATCAAGCATCGGATATTGCGATGGCATTTCGACTGATTCGTGTTGGTGCTAAGCCGATGCAAGCGATGGTCGATATTACCAATTATGTATTGTATGATCTTGGGCAACCAATGCATGCATACAGCTCAAATGATATTGTCGGTGATCTTTCAATTCGACATGCTGAAAAAGATGAAAAAGTTTTACTGTTGTCCGACATTGATCTGACATTGACTCAAGAAGACGTGGTTATTGCGGATCAAGAAAAAGTTTTATGTTTAGCCGGAATTAAAGGGGCAAAGTTTGGATCGATGACGCATGAAGATCATCCGGTTCTGCTTGAAGCTGCAACATTTCATGCATCGACAATTCGTCGATCAGCATTACGACATAAAATTAGAACAGAATCATCATCTCGATTTGAAAAAACATTGGATGAAGAGCGAACAGTCGCTTCGTTACAACGGTTTCTGTTTTTAGCTGAACAGCAAGGTATCTGTAAAAAACAAGAACGAACCTGTCTCGTTGTTGGAAAGATTCCAGATCTGCATCAAATTATTATTAAGCATTCATTTTTATTGAAACGATCAGGCATTGATTTAACAGAAGATCATGTCGTTAAACCTTTAGAAGCGATGGAGTTCTCTGTTGCGGTAAAGAGTGTTGATCAAGATAGAGAGTACACCATTACGGTTCCATCATTTCGAGCGAGTAAAGATGTTCGCATCAAAGAAGATATTTTGGAAGAGGTGGTTCGACATTATGGGTTTGATAGAATTCCTATGAAGCTTCCACCACTTGTTAAAAAACCTGGTTCGATTGGGGCATTGGTTCGACTTCGTATGATTAAGCGATATCTTGCTTCTAAAGCTGCAATGATTGAGCAGGTTAATTATGCCTACATCGATGATCGTGTGATGGAAGAGCTTGGATGGGTTTTTGATAATCCTGTTCAGATGCTTAATCCAGTTGCGGAAAATCAAAAAACGATGATTCAATCTTTATTGCCTGGATTGTTAAAAAATATTATTGATAATAGAAATGAAGCAGACCAGCTGCGCTTTTTTGAAATTGGTCGTTGTATCAAATTTTCAGATGATTCTATTGTTGAAACAAAAAAAATATCTGCTGTTTTTTTCAATAAACGAGGTGAGATAGATTTTTACCAGTGCAAAGCTGTTATCGAATCATTGTTTGCTTTATGTGGGATGAAGGATGTTGAATGGAAGCAGATTAGTGAAAAAAAAGAAGTTTGGATGCGTCCGTATCGAACAGCATCGCTCTGGTGGCAGGGAGAATTATTAGGATATGCTGGCATGGTCAATGCAGAAATGTTACGTAAACTAGATGGTCTAGATGAAACATCGGCATTCTGTTTTGAATTGTTGTTGGATCCACTTTTGAAAAAAAGAGAACAGTTGCGATATGAACCAGTTTCGAAATATCAAGGAACATCGTTTGACCTTGCGTGCATGGTCCCAAGAATGCAAACAGTTGCATCTCTTGAGTTGATGATTACATCATTAGACAAACAAATAATTGATGTAACAGTTTTTGATTTTTATGAGAAAAAAGAGTGGAAAGATGTGCGATCGATCGGTTTGAGAGTCTGGATGCAATCAAATGAACAGACATTGACTAAGGAAATGATTGATGCAGTTCGAGCAAAAATTCTTGAGAAACTTGCATCGCATGGCATCACATTGCGTACATAAATTATTTTTCATTACGACATATATTTTTTTTGAAAGGGATGAAATGGAGCAGAGGAAATGTAGACAACCAATGATTGCAGTTGGTGTAGTTGTGTTGCTTTCTTTTATTGATCAAGTAAGCAAATATTACGCACGTCTTTGGTTAGAAGGTTCAGACTTTGAAGTTACTTCTTTTTTAAAATGCACCTTGTTATACAACAAGGGCATCAGTTGGAGTCTGTTAACACCAACAACAGCAAATGGTGAATATGCCTTGATGTTTGGTATTGTGGTATTGCTGATGATCTATATTTTGCATCTTGCAAATGAAATGCGACGGGGTCGAACAGTTTTCCCTGAGCTTTTGATTATCGGAGGTGCGACAAGTAACCTGATAGATCGTTTTATGCATGGCGGGGTCGTTGATTTTATCATGGTTTATTATCAACAGTATCAGTTCCCCGTTTTCAATTTTGCAGATGTATTTATTTTCATAGGTTTCTTATTATTTGTACGAAAGGGGTTTTGCAATGAATCTTGTTGAACGTGTACAGTCGTTATTCGTCCAGATTGCAACAGTTGGTCCTGTAGGCAATATGCCATTTGGGATTATTATTGCTTCACTGCTTGGATTACCTTTAGTGCTTTTCTTACGTCTTATGAAATATGTGCATCAAGATTTGTACCTGCTTAGTTTTATGCTTATGAGCTTTCTGCTCTGTGCTATTTTTGAAGCAGCATTGCTTACCTTGTCATCATACGAATACCATCGTGTTGTTTTAGGTGGGGTTGTCGGTTTGATGATTGCATTTATGTATCAACCATTTTCTATCGGTTGGTTAGTAACAGGATTTGCCTTGTATCATGTTGTTCGAATTGGAACAGGTATTCTGATGCAACAATGGTGGAAGTTAGAGTTTCATCTGTTGCCTGGAATTTTAGGATTTTTATGTAGGGATATCGTTGCTGGTATTGTAACTAATATTCTCTTCTTTTGCTTACATTTTTTTGTTTAATGAAGCGATCTGGGGGATGAAAAAAGTGATATTTAAGAAAATCTTATCTATTTTCAGAACGATTATAGAGCTCCTCTACCCCATTTACTGCTATGGATGTCGGTATGAATGGGTTGGTGAAAAAGGCTTATGTTTGCAGTGTGAGCAATCGTTGCAGCCAGTTGTTTCAACAATCTGTCAGTTAACAGAAACAAAAAAGATTCCTGTTTTTGCAGCGTATGCGTATCGAGGACCACTTTGTGATATCATTCGTGCAAAAAAACGATCGGATATTTGTGCAGCACGTCTTTTGGGAAGAATGATTGATGAAGTTTTATATGAATTGCGAGGACAGATCGATTATTTTGTTTCTGTACCACTTCATCAGACTCGTCAAGCAGAGCGAGGATTTAATCAAGCTCAGGTAATGGCGGAGTTGTTATCAGAACGATGGAAGATTCCTTGTGAAGAGATCGTTCTTCGTAAAAAAAATACAAAATATCAAGCCTCTGTTTCAGCAATCAATCGACAAAAAAATGTAGAGGATGCATTTGAGTGGGTTGATGATGAAGCAAAAAAACGATTGTTTAAAAAAAGAATCTGTATCGTAGATGATCTGTTTACAACCGGTTCAACGGTACGATCGTTAGGTCACTTGTTAATGCAGGCACGTCCAGAGTCGATAATGGTGATGGTAGCAGCGCGAGCTATTGATTTGTGAAGAAGTAT
>JAESUJ010000114.1 GCA_016763165.1 Candidatus Babeliales bacterium | reverse complement strand
CATGCCAAAGAAGAAGGCGTAATAAGTCTGTTTACAGATCCTTGCCTAGCTGATTTTTTTGATGAATTGATAGGGGATCTGAATTTCACTGAATATGAAGATCAAGGTTGGCAGTTTCTATCCATGTATGATCCAAAAGTTCAAGCATATGCTCATTATATGCAGTATCCTGAACCTTATAGTTTTTCTATTTTTGCTAAAGGTTTCTTACATTATGTAGTTAATCATTCATATTCAAGATTATATGTAAAGACAAAACGACTATTCGGTCTGATTTATTCTAAAAAATCTATACAAAAGTTTTTGCAAGAAGAAAAAAACTTATTCGAACAAATTTATAAAAAAGGAGGAAGATCTGTTGATCCTGATAATAACAACAAAATTGAAGAGCCAGATGCAAAAACAAGAGAGTGGGGGCTCTTTGAACGTAAGACGTTTGCGATAGCTTTATGGCGTGTACGAAGTTATTTGGCTTCACAAAAACGAGGAAGCATGGCACTTAAAATTAGTTTGTTAGCATTAGCAGAGGATCTTGATTTATTGGTTATGAGAGAATACGTTCTTGAAAAGAAGCATCAGGGCGGCGCATTAGGCCCTCAGTATACATGTGAGCAGTATCGACAGTTTTTAAAGGCTGCATGCTTGACCTATTTTTTTCTTAAGTATATTTCAAAGTTCTATGATGAAGAGGCATTTTTAGATACTTTTGATAGATACATAGAGACTCCTTTTTTTAGTAATTTTTTTAATGACTTAATTGAAGATCTAGATTTTGAAGAATATCTGATGCAGGATTTTGATTTTTTTCTTGATATTAGCAATAAAACTCTAAATATTAAAAGTCCTGTACGACTTGGTTTTTTGGTACTATCCAGTCTCTGTTTGCAGCATGCGCTTGAGAATGATAACTCGAAACTTTTTAAAACAATGGATAAATTGCTTGGTTTTTTGTTTGGACATGCTTTATATCAAGGTGCTTTTCATTCAAAGGTGCTTCTTGATCAATTTGAGATAGAAAAAAACAAAACTGGTGATGAAGAAGAGCGCTGTTTAAGTTCAAAAATATTGATCGAGGCTCTGTTGTAAAATAGTATCGATTTTTTCTTTTTCTACAGCTGAAAAGTTTGAAAGAACGTAGTCGCCAACCATCTCTTTATGCTCTGGTCGCCCGATGCCAAAACGGAGTCGCCAAAAGTCGGCACCAGCATGTTGAATAATTGATCTAAGTCCATTATGTCCTTTGGCGCTGCCTCCAAATTTAAATAAAACTGTTCCAAACGGTTTTTCGAGCTCATCATGAATAACAAGAATATCGTCTAGTTTGATGCCTTTTTTCGTCATAAAAGGTAAAACAGATCCTGAATCATTCATAAAAGTTGTTGGCTTAATCAGTAACAATTTTTTAAGCTCAGGTAACATTATTTCTGAATGCAGGAGGTTTTTGCCTTCACGCCAAGAACCATTATTTTCTTCCGAAAGTTTATCAACAAATATAAAGCCGATGTTGTGACGTGTTTTAATAAATCGTTGTCCAGGGTTTCCAAGACCAATAATTGCTTTTATATTTTTGATATCGAATACGGCTTCTTTCATAAGGGGGTCTCTGAGTTTTGTTTTTTTTGATTACGAAAAAAATCAGGTAATTTTCTCAAACAGACAATCTGCTTTTTCCATTGTAGCAGTGGAGTTGCAGGAGATCCTGCGATAGTTGATTGGTCTTTAACATCTGTTATGATGCCGCTTTTCCCCACAACATTAACCTGGTTTCCAATAGTGATATGATCTTTGATAGTTGTCTGTGCACCAATTTTGCACCACGAGCCAATCTTTGTGCTTCCGCCAATAACAACATGCCCCAAGATGAGCGTATGAGCTTTTACGAGAACATTGTGAGCAATGTATACATGATTATCAATTTTGCAGCCATCTTCAATTATTGTGCTGTCAAAAAGAGCTCGATCGATCACTACTGATGCTCCAATTTCAACACTATTTCCGATCTGTACATTGCCAGCATGTGGTATTTTTTTAAATCCTTCTTTTGAAGGAAGATATCCATAGCCGTCCGTTCCAATTGTTGTCTGTGCATCGATCTGTACATTATTCCTGATAATAGTCTGATCGTGTAACGTTACGTGTGGGCCGATGATACAATTTTCTCCGATGGTAACTTCATGATCAATGTAGCTCTGTGCTTTGATAACTGTGTCGGGACCGATGATGCTATGAGATTTGATTACAACGCCAGGTTCAATAGTTACAGAATTATCAATAGTTGCAAAACTGCTCACGTATGCATTCGGCCATCGATCGTCATAATCTTTATCTGTTATCCACTCTTGTTTCTTGTATTTAATGAGTTGACTGAGTGCTTGAAGTGGACTTTCAACAAGTAAAAAAGGTCGATTAGGCATAATTTGTGTTGCAGCTATGATACAGCCTGCTTGCGAATTTTGAATACTCTCTTTTGAAATAAGATTAGTATCAAAAATAATAGAAATATCTTGGGCTTTCGCTTGTTCAAGCGACTTAAGTTCAACAATGTTGTCAATCTTTGTGTCACAAGTAAGTGAGCCTTCCAGAAGATCTGCTAGCTCTTCAATTGAAAGCCCAAGATGCATAACTTATGCTTTTTTAGTAAGCTGAGATTTAAGAGTTTCAGCATCAAAAGCTTTATTAATAGCTACTAGTGTGCTATCTGTTTTGTCTAAAGTTTTTGCTACAAACAATGTTCCACCGGTTCGTGCTTCTCGAACATCAGTCCAACCATTTTCTTCTGCAAGTTTTGGAATGCGTGAAACTATTTTTTCTTCAAGTGCTTGTTCAAGTTGTTGTGTTAGTGCAACAGCAGCATCTCGTCTTTCTTGTACTTCAAACTCTGCGCGTCGTTGTTCACGACTGAGTTCAGCTATTTTTTTTTGTGCACCATCTTGGCTTATTTTACCTTGTTGGTAATCTGTGGTAACGCTTCGTTGAGTTTCGGATACATGTTGTCGTTTAAGCATTTCAAACTGTTGAAGCTCTTTGTAGATATCTTCACGTTTTTTTGCAAATTCTTTTCCTTCTTTAGATTCTGTTTTCAATGTTGCAAGATCAATAACAACCTTTTTTTCTGTTTTAGCTTCTACAATGTTGAATAGTGAAAGGGTAGAAAGTGCAGCGATGATTAATATTCTT
>JAESUJ010000113.1 GCA_016763165.1 Candidatus Babeliales bacterium | reverse complement strand
TTGAAATAAGCAGGCACAGTTACGACAGCTTCGGTAACTTTTTCGCCTAAATATTCTTCAGCAGATTGCTTGAGCTTTTGCAGAACGATTGCTGAAATTTCTTCAGGGGCATATTTGCGGCCATCAACTTCAATTGCAACATCGCCGTTTTTGCCAGCTACAACTTTGTATGGAATGCTTTTGAGGTGCTCAGGAGCTAAATCAGCGAACTTGCGTCCGATAAACCTCTTAGCTGAATAAATAGTATTTTCTGGATTTGTAATCGCTTGTCTTTTTGCGATAGTTCCAGCTAATCGAGATCCGTCTTTGGTGAACGCGACGATTGAGGGGGTTGTTTGGTTTCCTTCTTGATTTGGGATAACCTTAGCTTGTCCGCCTTCCATGAATGAAACAACAGAATTTGTTGTTCCTAAGTCTATACCTATAATCTTTGCCATCTAGTGACTCCTATTAAAATAGTTTTTTTTAATATCTTCAATTTGTAACCAATTATCTTTTCAATTTTTATGTTAATTTTTTATAGAAAGCTTGTCAAGTTCTTTTTAGATTCTCTTAGTGGAGGAGACTCATATTTGTTTCATATCTTACCCCTCACTAGCCCCGTTGTTCATTGCGGATATATGATGGAAAGGGTAGTTAAGGTTGATTAATGCTTTATTGAGCTGATCTTAGTTCGTGCTGAGATATGAAACAAAGGCGTTGCTCTTTTATATAATTTTTTTAGCATAAAAATATGAAAAAAGGGCAGTTATTATTTTGATAGCAACGAGTAGTAAGAGTGTTTTTGTCAAAGAAATATGTGCTACATAGAGACAGATAGCAAGTATTATTTTGGTGAAAGCGATAGTAATAATGGGAAACGGCTTCCCTTCTGCAAGAATTATTTTTTCGTAAAAGAAGTTCCATTGGTCGATATATTTGGCAATTAGAAAGAGAGTAACTAAAGAAAAATATGCTGAAAAGAAAAGGCTGTTGTCTTGGAAGAAGATTTCGGGAAATAGATATGAACCGAGTAAAAAGAGAATAATGATGCTCAATGAAATTCCCAAAATATGAAGAAATGTTTTTTTAGCATAGGAGATGAAGAGCTTTTTAGCTTTCTTATTTTCTGATTGGTTGGGTTCTCTTTTGATAGCAAAAAGAGCGGGAATCATTGAGAATTTCACTAATGATCGAATAAGGATTCTAACGCTTTCTGCTATGTATGCTGCGAACTTAGGGAGTGCTACCTGAGCGAGTCCCAAGGAAGGCATAAAAGAAACAATAATCATATTATCGCTTAAAAGTGCTTGAGCGTAGAAGCTCATGGAGTGAGCGAGTGAGTCAAAAAAAATTTCTTTACGACTGTTGATATCGACTTTTTCTGGAGAGAAGCAATCATCACTCGCTACCTCTTTATCTAGTAACCATCGAATAAATAGAAATAAAAAGTAGAATGTTATAATGATGGAGTCAATAAGAAAAGGAATGAAAATATGGTAGAGAGAAAAACTTGAAGAGGTGATTAAAAAGTAAAAAACAAAAGCCATGTATATCACCATACTCGCAAGTTCAACAGGAACAATGATATATGTTTTGTTAATCAAGTGCATGCAGAATCGAAGTAATAGCCTTATGCCTTCAAAGAATATTAGAAGACTGATGATGAATAATAATGAAGGATAGATGATCAAGAGTTCTTGGACGGTCTGTATCGTTTTGACATGTGATACAAAAAATATGAAAGAAGCTCCCAACAAAAATATATGTAAAGTTATTAATTGGATAAAAGAAGCTATGTTTTTGTTGTTCGTATGTATCATATGGGTCGGAATGTAGAGTGTTGGCGCACTCGCAAGATTTACCATCAAAAAAATATAAGAAAAAAAATATCCCATACTTCCGTACATTGTTTTATCGATGTAACGAAATAATGCTGTATAAAAAATAAAGCGAAGAATAATATAAATAAAGCTACCAAAGAGGTTGATAAGCGTATTTTTCTTTAATTTTTCAATTAATATGTCAAATGTTGGAATGGGGAGTGAAGACATTATGACCTAACGGAGTAAGGATAAAAGACAGTACTGTATTTAATATTTATTATATTTTCCTAAATAATTGAGAAAAATGCAAGATTTTCTACCCTTTTCATTATTCTTCCAAAAAGAGCTAAAATTAAATCTTTTTAGAGATTAAAGTGGGAATATATAAAAAAGCATTAGTTTTGGCTTGGCTAAATTGAAATAGACTGCTAAAATGAAATAGATACATTAAGGTTTAATACATATGTTTAATAAGAATTGACAATATAAAAGAATTGAACATTAAAGTAAAATAAAAAGTAGTTTTTGGAGAGGAGCTATTCTTATTTTTTGCTAAAAAAGGTGAAATTATGTTTGAGTTAGGTGATAATGTCTTCTTTCCAGGTCATGGCGTTGCTGTGCTTGAGGAACGTGACGAAAAAAAGATTTTAGACAAAATAGTTAAAGTAATGAAGCTCGTCTTTAAATATAAAGACCAAATAGTTTGGCTCCCTGCTCATACAATTAAGCAGTCGGGTCTCCGTTATTTGAGTAGTGAGCAAGAGATAGCAGATGCTTTTTCAGAGCTTAACCTCGTTCCTGAGCGGCCATTCGAGAGCATGGACTTTACACCGAGTGGTTGGAGTCGTCGACACAAACGATGCCAAGCTCTTATGCAGACTGGTGTTTTAAGAAACTTGATGAAAATCTATCGAGACTTTATGTATATCACCAAACAAAAAGAACTTTCTTTTGGTGAAAAAGCATTATTAACTCTTGTTGAAGATTTGATCGTTCAAGAAGTTATTACTGTTAGAGGTGTTGAAAAAGAGCAGATCATTCAAGAATTAAAAACTCCATTTATGGGACAAGAATTCTCTGGAGCACAGCCTAAAGAAGAGTCCGCATCTCTTTAAAGAGTAACGCTTCTTACTGATTTATATTATATTATGACGGATTGAGATATCCGTCATCTCCTGACTTTAGTTCATAATATTCATATTTTAATTATAATTTTTTCATTTTTTTACAAGAAAATATTTTTCAACTAAGATACAAATATGAAAAAACAGAGATCAAAACAAATTATAATCGTTTTAGGACCTACAGGGTCTGGAAAAACAGCTCTTGCTGAAAAGCTCGCTGTTGATCTTGATGGAGAGATCATTAATGCTGACATGGGTCAGTTTTATTCTCCACTTTCGATAGGGACTGCAAAACCCGATTACAAAAAAACTCCATTCAAACAGCACTTGTTTGACATCTGTGATGATCCAGTCGATTTTAACGTTAAAAAATATCGATCTTTGGTCCTGAAAACCATTGATGATATCCATAAACGTGGCAAAAGAGCGATTATTGTAGGTGGTTCATTATTTTATGTTAAATCGTTGTTTTATCCTCCGCGTGAATTTGCTACTGAAGCAGAAATAAAGAGTCAAAAAGAAAGCACTTCAGATCAGTTTGATGGGATGAGCAATGAGGATCTATGGACAAGACTTTTTGTTGTAGATCCTGTAAGAGCTGAGGCAATTCATGTTAATGATCGATATCGACTTGAGCGGTCGCTGACACTTTTCTTTGAAACAGGAAGACTTCCATCGGAATGTAAGCCATATTTTCAAAAACCATTTGATTCTTTTATTGTTTGGATTGAAGTTGACAAACTTCTGCTTAAAGATCGGATAGCTCGTCGAATGAAAATTATGCTCGATGCTGGCTGGATAGAAGAAGTTGAAAAACAGAACGATGACCAGTGGTACGATTTTTACAGTCGTAAGGGATTGATTGGGTACAAAGCGATTGCTGATTGGATCAGAGATGGAAAGGAGGAGTCAGAATTGGTCGTCCTTGAAGAGTTTTTGATACGATCAACATGTTTGTATGCTAAAAGACAAAAAACATTCTGGAAGCCGTTTTTGTCCATGTTGAAAAAAGAAGATAACTTGAATCAATTAGCCGAGGAACAATTCTTTACGTTCAAAAATAAAAAAGGTTCTGAGGAGTATCAGACTCTTCGTTCGCTAGTTCGCTAATATCTTGCATGCCGGCAGCTTAGGTATCCTATGATTGGTTGCTGTATCAAGAAGATAATCCTTATACAGAACCAACCACATATTTTTATCAAATATAAATCGACTTATTAAATATCCGTTAAACAGTGAGGAGAGGATCTGAGTTAACAGACCCTCGTTATGTTATCTACGCTGTCGCAGATACACTTTCAAGATCTATTTCTGTTATGACATTGCCATAGCGAGCTTTTTGGTACTTGATCTGTTCTTTTTTAAATGAACTGTTCTTTCTGCAAGTTTTATTAATTGTTGAAACAAAGAGATCTACTCCTAGTTCCTTATCACTGGTAGAAAGTATACGAGCGACCTCGAATCCTACTTCTTCTGTTGATCGACCTGAGAATCCTTTAAACAAGTGACTGTGTACATAGAAGTTCTGTTTTAGTTCTTCATCTGCAATGATATCCATCTTAGCTAATGCATCGAAGAAGATTTCGCGACAGGCTTCTTTTGTTGGAAGCAACATTTCGAAACTCTCTGCAATTCTACTTTCTGCAGCAAAATCGAATGCACCAAGATTGTTTGTAGCAAAAACCCACATGATTTTATCACTTGAAGGTTTTGCGACCATTGATAAAAATTTCTCAGTCAATGCACAAGAACGAAGATTAGCATCGGGGAATCGTCTATCACGTAAGAAAGACTCTGCTTCATCAACAAAAACCAGAATACCCTTCTTGCTGTTCTCTGCCCATTTGATGATACTTTCTAATTCTATAATTGCTTCATCAAGTTTCTCGAAGTTATTGAAGTCAGCACCTGAAAACATTGCATATTCAAGACCAGATTCAATTGCTAATATTTCAGCAAACATAGTCTTCCCGGTTCCTGGTGGACCGTACAATAAAATATTTTTAAAAGGAATGCCGATCTCTTTAGCTTGTTGTGTCTGTTCGATTGAATTTATAAGATCATCTTTTAAATGGTCTGGAGCTTTGAATTCATCAAGGCGACTCTCTTCTTTTGTGCCGTATCCAGTTTTATACAAAAACCAGTCTGTCATATTTGTAGGAATAGAACTCTTTTTTATGAGCGTCGGTGCATTGATATATTTTTCTGCATATTTGAAGGTAAGACCGAGAAGGTGCCAACTCAGAATACAGGTCACTCCAACTGTAGTTAATGTTCCACCAACCAATGTTGCATTCTTTTTTGTCATTCCGTCTTTAATTAGAGTTTCGACTCCAACTTTGACTGCGTCTTTCAAGCTTTTTCCTTTTGCAGCAGCTTCTATATTTATTTCAACTGCTTTTAATCCACTGTCTACCGCCTTAGACACGGTTTGTCTACCTGCTTCATCATCCTTTTTTGCTGCTTCTCTTGCGTCCTCGATATCCTTGTCTAAGGATTTTATTTTCTCGCCTATCGGAACAATAAAAGCTCCCCACGCCTCATTGAGTTTATCCTTTAAAATGTCAGGGTTCTTTATTTCGCTCATTGAGTCAATTGAGTATTGGTCCCATGAAGTTTGATAAAGAAGACCTAAAATGGGATGAAAAAGGACCCTGCAGCCTTGCTTAGTTTTTACCCCTTCGAGTTCGATATATTCTTTAATTTTTGTTTTTTGGTCAAAATAAGCTCTAAATATTTCTACTTTTAGCTTATTGTCAATACTACCATCTAATATTTTTCTTGTTAAAAGAGAATCCTTTCTTTCTTTAGAATACTTTTCTATCTCTGTAAGAATACCCTTTAAGGCTATTTTCTGATTTGTTAGTACGTCGACCTTGTTTTCTGATTTTGCAAAGAAAGAAGGGTAGTTTTGATTCATATGAGCTGAAGCAAGGCGTTCACTAAAATTAGCACCGTTAATAGTTCCTATGCTCATTCCTATGAGCAGGCAATATCGTAATACTTTGTTCATTTTTTTATCCTTTATTTTTTTATATTTTAAGCTGCACCATTACAGCTGTTGTAAACGTGTCCTATCGACTGTCCCATGCTATACCAAAGAGCTAGAGCAGTTGCTAGACAGCCTCCACTCAGAGCTATTTTGGGGACTTTAACTTTATTATCGGAAATAACAGTTATCAAACCTGAAATCATCTCCAAGCTTTGATTATTAAAAATTACTCTGCTTACTATATTGTAAGCTAAGAAAAATTTTGGCATCTGCTTATAAATTGTTTTATTTGCAATGGGATAAACCTTGCTTCTCTCTATAAATTTTTCAAATCGGTATTCGGCATATGCCATACTCGCTTTATCTTTAATGATGGTGGCATCTTTATATTCTTCGAGTATTTCTTTTAATTCATTGATATTTTTCTGAAAATAATCACTCAAGTGTCGTGCTGAAAGTTTATCGAATAAAATGTATTCAACTATGCTGTTTGTTAGTTGAAAGAAGAAGTTTGAGATAATCTGTTCTTTGGCTAAGTATTCATTACCACTTAAAACTATAGAGAGCTCCTCACCAACAAAAATATCTATAACGCTATTAAAGACATTCATAGGGATTTCGGTGAGTGAATTTATTACTTCATTAAGAGTTTGTGGGGTTTTGAGGAGTGGACTACCTACTTTATCAAGAGCATGTTTGCATTTCTCGGCAATTGATTCTCTTAAATTTAAAAATTTTGATGTGTTTAATGTTAACTTAGGGTGGATTGCTGCTCCCACTCCTGAAAGCAATGATGTGTTGGTAGGTGTGAAAACAAGGCGATCATTAGACCTGTATTCATCGTCCGTTGTTTTGTCATATGTTTCCATTCCTGTTGATTTTCCAACAACATGCTCTTCTATTTGATCAGAAACAAAATTGAAAAGAGTCTTTTGAAGTAATGTTTTTAGAACTACTCCGTGTGTCGGATTATCAAGGAGAGGAGTTAGCTTTTTATCAAAGTAGTTACGAAGCGTATTTAC
>JAESUJ010000015.1 GCA_016763165.1 Candidatus Babeliales bacterium | reverse complement strand
TTTTAATTTTGTCTAAAAAAATATCGCTATTTTGAGATTCAATTTCGAGATCATTTTTTATAGATTGAGGCTTGCGAGCAAAATTACGTCTCTTTTCTATTCTTTCACCTGCAGTCAACGGTTTTAGTCCTGGACTTGTAGTCCCTTTAAAGGTTTCACTTGCTGCGGTAAGAGAAATATGAAAAGAAAAAAAGGGCAGCAAGAAGAGCATGTAAAGCATATTTTGCTTTGCATGAATTATTTTTAATATTTTATTAATTGAAAATAATCCTCTCATATCTTCCTTTTTTAAAATAGTTGTATTTTTGTTGTCTTTATCACTGTTTTATTATAAAAAAACAGTGAGTATTAGCAAATAGCATTAAGTGAAACGGGCAAAAATGAGCTGTTTTTAATATTTTTTAATTGAAAAAGCAATAAAAAGTAGGTTATTTTTTGTAACAATGTATACTTAACAGTGGTTTTTTGGGATACTAATAGTATAAAAGACTTTACAACTCATGTTTCTTACACGAGGTAACTAATTTTTTTATGCGCAAATATGGAGGACTTCTTATGAGTACGAATCTTTCACTCTCTTTTGAGTTGATATCTCTGATGGGCTGGCTTTTACGGCATCATAAAGAAGAACTGTCACAATTGATTGAAAAAGCTACAGAAAATGGTTTTATGGATGAGTTAGAAGTATCTGACATGAAAGACTTTTTAAATGGTACATCTACAAATAACGATGTAGTGCAAGAATTTTTTTCATTTTTAGAAGGAAGCATTCAAAAAGGATTTGAAGGAAAACAATTAGATACTATAGCTTTTGGAGCACTTGTTGATGAAGTGAAAAAAGTTGACGGTCAGGTTGTTGATCAGCATGTGTTACTTTCAAGTATTCAAAAAGTTAAAAATGATTGTGTTAAAAAATCAGACGAGGAAAGCGGTTCTTTTCAGACAGATCATATCAAAGATCTTTTATGTGAGCAGATTTTAAAAAAATGGAATCCGTCACATCATGATAGTTTAAATTAATACTGAGTTCGAATATTTACTTTTTTAAAGAGGTCATTAAGTTGACCTCTTTTTTTATTGATTATTCTCTAAAGTTTAATTTTTTAAGATTCTTGATCAATTCAAACATAGGAAGGCCTAAGACAGCTGTGTAGGAACCATGTATTGATGAAAGAAATCGAGATCCATACTCTTCTATGGTTGTTGATCCTGCAGCATGGAGTGCATGAGGAGACTTGCGAAGGTAGGTGTCAATATCGCTATTGGGAATGGTGAATTGAATAACTGCTCCTGTATGCCAAATTATACATTCTTTTTTTTGGTAGGTAGACTCTTTTTTTTCATAAAAGGCTAATGCACAGCCAGTCGTTACTTGTAGAGGTTCTTTTGATATTTCTTGAATAATTTGGATAGCATCATCATAGTTTTCTGGTTTTCCATACATTTTTTTACTGATAAGTCCATGTACTAATGTATCAGCAGAAAGTAAAAAAAGGCGATCAGGCGCTTCCTTGAGATGATTAGGATTGATGCTTTCAAGTTTCTTTGTTGCGATCGCGACGACATATTCTTCAAATGACCCGTTCTGTTCGATTGATTTCTCACATGCTTGATGAGCAATAGATGTAAATGGAATAGCTGCTTCTTCTAACAATTTTTTACGAATACTGGATGATGAACAAAGATATAATCTGTCTGTTTGCATGAGAAACTTTCTTTAGCTTAAAGAATAAAACTAAACTTTACTATTGAAATGATCATGAAAAAGAGCTTTTTTGTCAAATTATACTGTTTTTATGTAAAGCATTGGTAAAAAAGAAGATATGTTTTTAATGCCAATAAAAACTATTATTTGTGAATAAGTTGATTTTTCTAGATGATATTTTACACTACCTAGTACAGAGTTATAATAAAAAGTAGAAACTGTATAAGCGCAAGGAATATATTATGATTTCAACTAGTGATTTTCGACGGAGGCAGACGAAGCTATTGTGGAATGGATATCCATGGGTAGTTGTTGAGTTTAGTCATGTGAAACCGGGAAAAGGTGGAGCGTTTGTACGAACAAAATTAAAAAATCTTAAGACAGGTTCAACTGTTGAAGAAACATTCAGATCGGGTGAAAAATTTGAAGAGCCTGATTTAGAATATAAAAACATTCAGTACTTATATTCTGATGATTTACATCATTTTATGGATCAGGATTCATATGAGCAGGTTGATCTTGCTAGTAATCAGATTACATCTATTAAGTTGTACTTAAAAGAGCAAGAAATATATAAGCTCATCACATTTGAAGGGTTGCCGATTTCTGTTGAAGCACCTAATTTTATGAATTTGAACATTTCAAGTACCATTCCAGGTGTTAAAGGGAATACGGCACAAGGCGGAAGCAAGCCAGCAACTTTAGAAACAGGTCTTGTTGTGCAGGTTCCATTGTTTGTTAATGAAAGTGATGTTATAAAAGTTGATACGCGTGATGATAAATATATTGAACGTGTTGATCTGTAATTTATAAAGGTTTATGTATGTATTATTTTTCTACTGATAAGAAAAAGAGTGATTCGTTTTTGGTTGCAGTTGAACCAAATTTACAGCCAATTAATCCAGAGCTAGAAGTATCTGAAGAAGATGATGATGAAATAATTGAATTTGGTCAGCCAGTTTCACAGCGAGAGTTGCGGGCTGTCGCGTTTCATTTGGTTTACGCGGTTGATCGTAGTGACGGTCAATTACAACTAAGCGAAGCGTTTGAGCTGATGAATGATTATTACGATTTAGGGTTAACGGAATATTCTTTTGCTTATACCTTTGCACATGGAACCATTGAGGCTCAAGATGCTATTGATGAGCAAATAAAGCCGTTTTTAAAGAATTGGGAATTTAATCGTCTAGGATGTTGTACAAAGCTTATTTTGCGTATGGCATTTTGGGAAATTCAGCAGCCGCATATTTCAAGTAAAATTGTTATTAATGAAGCGATTGAGTTAGCAAAAGGTTTTGCTGAGCAAGATGCATATAAATTTATTAATGGATTGCTTGATGAATTCAGTAAAGCTCGCGCTTCAGATGTGTTCGTCGTTCGTAATTAAATATACATAGAAATTATTTGGTAAAAGGTCATGAAAATATCATGACCTTTTTTACTTGGTCTAAAACTTTACTTTATGTACAAAAAATATATAGTAAATTGATTAGTGTTGTAGGTTATGAATCTTCTTGAGAAAGTTATAAAAATGGATGAAAACAAAACTGTTTATAAGGTGCCAGTCGCTCATCACGACTCTTTAGTAGACGCACTTTTATGTCATTTTCCGTATGCAATTTTATCGGTTGCATTAAGTATTGTTAGTTTAAGTGTTATTATGTTTTCACAAGAATCTGGTGGTGCAACAGCTGGTCATGCACATCGCCTTTTCCATACGCTTCATTTAATGCATATTTTGTTTGCAGGGACAGGTGTTGTTCTAACTTTTCGTACGTATTGCAAGTCGATTCCAAAAACAATTGCGATTGGGATTTTAGTTCCGCTCTTTTTCTGTACGCTTTCGGATGTGTTAATGCCTTATTTAGGTGGGATCATGTTGCAACTTCCTATGAAATTGCATTGGTGTTTCTGGTCACACTTCACAACGGTCGCAACATTTTTGGTTGCAGGATTAATTAATGGTTTTATTTTAAGCTTGCATAATCCGGATAGATATGGTCAATATTCAATTGGTTCACA
>JAESUJ010000112.1 GCA_016763165.1 Candidatus Babeliales bacterium | reverse complement strand
ATATCCATGAAAATCTTGTAAAACAAACTGATTCTTATCAACATCTTGTCTTCCCTTGTTAGCACAAATAATAAGATCTACCTGGTCAGGTACAAAGTAATTAAAGAAGAATTGAGATATAATTGATTGTTCATTTTTTTTGATTGACACAAACAATCTGTTTTGCAATGAATAAATTGTCTCTGAAGAAATATATTGCACCTGTTCAAATCCATATTTTTGATATTTTTTATATAAAAATTGTTCACTCCATGGAGCTCCCCATCCAATTATCCATCCATAGAAAAGAAGAAGAAAAAAAGAAAAAAAGACTCTTTGTGCAAGCCATTGCTTACGAAGCAACGATAAATAATCGATCCAGACCATCAAACCTTTACTTTCTAAATCATATGCAATAGTTGCAAAACTATAAAAAGAAGCTATAGGAATTATATAAATCAGAAATGATGGAAGAAACTGCAATAAAAAAAGCAACGCATACCATCCTTTAAATGGTATTTTTCTCGTCACTCCTTCTCCACCCAGCAGTAAAAAAAGAAGTAGAATCGAATACATAAAAAAATGGACTATACATTGCATAGTCCATTTTTTAGTCAATTGAAACATTACTCTAAAACTGGTTCTTCATCTACGATATGAACTCGTTCAATCGCAATCGCCTTACCAGTTGTAGGATTAATATCTATTAAAACACCATTAACATTAAATGGCGGATATTTAATCACTTCTGCACGGACAGGCATCTGCGTGAGCGTTCTTTGCAAGATAGATTCGTACTTCATACCCAATGATGAATGAACTGCCGCACAAGCTCCTAAATCAGTAATAAAAGCTGTTCCTTGAGGAAGGATCCGTTCATCTGCTGTTTGCACATGCGTGTGTGTACCAACAAATCCAGAGACTCTGCCATCAACATATAAAGCAGCTACTATTTTTTCAGCTGTTGCTTCAGCATGAAAATCAACTAAAATAATACGAGTTTTGCTGCTTACATAGGTCAAAATCGAATCTAAAGCTCGTAATGGACATTCAACCTTGTCAAACATAAACGCTTGACCCTGCACATTAATAACCGCAACTTCATAGGATCCAACAGTAAAAAGACCGTATCCTTTGCCTGGACATCGAGTTGGATAATTAATTGGTCGAAGTACATTTTTGTATCGGCTCAGAGAATGTCGCGTCTCTTCTTGAGCCCAAATGTGGTTTCCGGTTGTAATCATAGAAACGCCATAGCTTAACAAGTCTTTAGCTATAGCTTCTGTGATTCCTTTACCATTTTTTCCAGCATTTTCACCATTGACGATAACAGCATCAACTTTATGTTTTTCTTTTAATCGAGGAATCCATCGCTTCATTAAAGCAACGCCTGATGGTCCAACAATATCACCTAAAAATAGAAATCTTAATTTTTGCATAAAAATATTTTCGAGAGTAAGAGAAGGGGCAAAAGCCCCTTCGTTTGATAATTATTTTGCATATTCAATAATTCGTTTTTCACGAATCACATTTACTTTAATTTGACCAGGAAAGTTCATTTCACTTTCAATTTTATTGGCAATATCACGTGCTAATAATGTTGCTCGATCATCGTCAAGACGGTCTTCATCAACAATAACACGAATCTCACGACCAGCTTGTAAAGCATACGCTTTTTTCACTCCATCGAAATTATGAGAGAGATCTTCAAGTTGTTCTAATCGTTTAATATATGTTGAAAGTGTCTCTTTGCGAGCTCCAGGACGAGAAGCTGAGATAGCATCAGCAAGATGAGTAATAAAGCCATAAATTGTTTTTGAAGGAACCTCTTCATGGTGAGCTGCAATAGCATTAACCACAATTGGATCTTCGCCATATTTTTTAGCAAAATCAGCACCAATCAAAGCATGAGGACCTTCGACCTCAGCACTAATTGCTTTGCCAATATCATGCGACAGACCACAGCGGCTTGCGAGCTTTCCATCTAAGCCGAATTCTTCTGCAATCATACGAGCAAAATACGCAACTTCTTTACTATGTTCAAGATTGTTTTGGGTAAAGCTTGTTCTAAAATGAAGCTTACCAAGTAAAATATTCAATTCTGGATGAAGCTGAGAGAAGCCAAATTCCATCAATGTTTGATGGCCAATCTCTTCAATAGAATGGTCTAATTCTTTTTCACAATTTTCTACTGTTTCTTCAATACGAGTCGGATTGATACGTCCATCATTAATAAGTTTATTTAACGTACGTTTTGCTATTTCACGACGAATAGGATTGAAACCAGAAATAGTAATAATCTCAGGGATTTCACCGATAACAAATTCCATGCCGGTTGCCATCTCAAGAGCTTTGATATTACGTCCTTCTTTTCCAATGATTCTTCCCTTCATTTCTTCATTAGGAAGATGAATAATACTCGAAGAATGAAGCGTTACTTGCTCTGGAAGATACCTTTGCATCGCTGTACACAGGATTTTAATAGATTTTTCTTTAGCAACAAGACGTGTCTCTTCAGTAGCTTTAACAATCCATTTTTGTTGTTCAACTTTAACTTCTTCTCGTAAAGAATCAACCAAATACTTTTTGGCTTCATCTTTTTTCATACCACTCAACATTTCAAGCTTGCTCATAAATTCTTCATAAACCCGCTTTAATTTAATTTCACCGCTGCTTAATTGATCTAAACGTCGAGAAAAATCGCGTTCTTTTCCTTGTAACTCTGTACGCAAAGAGTCTAACATTACTTCACGTTGTTCAAGCAGATCTTCTCGCTTCTGATATTTATGTTCAAGTCGTTGTAATTCAATCTTACTCTTTCTTAAATCAAGATCAGATTCACTTCGTTTTTTGTACAGTTCATCCTTAAGTTTAATTATTGCTTCACGTCGTTCTCTATCGATATCTTCTCGAGACTTTCGTAAAATTTTCTGTACAGAAGATTGAGTTTCTTGTAAGGCTTTTTTATTAGACCAAAAATAAAAAACGAGTATAGCTGCACTTCCACATGCTCCTATAAGTCCACTTATTATATATATCATAATGTTTTATCATTCTTGCTTATATTTCATAAAAAAAAGCACCAGTCTAGATGACACGGTGCCCTTTATTAACAACTTTTACTATGTAGTTGTGTACAGCTATTATTGCTGCTCGTACAAGGTAGTAATAATACGTTCAATCTGTTCATTGACAGCCTGCCCCTGCTCTTGATGTTTAATTTTTTCTGTTGCAAGTTGGAGTGCTACCAATACCGCAGCTTTTTCAATTGTAACATTGCCCTTCAAAGTAACTGCTGCAAGAACGTTACTTACAGAAAAGGCTGCTTCCAAAAGAATGCTTTCAGATTCGTCTGTTATTAATGAATACTTCTTATTAAGAATTAAAACTTCTATGCTTTTTTTCATCACAAACCCATTTACTTTTGTGCTTCTTCAAGAATCTTAATATTCATTAATAACTCATCAATACTTCCCTTGATGGACTCCTTCTCATCAAGCAATTCTTTATTTTGAACAGACTCTTGTAAGAGCGCTACTTCTAAAGCTGAACATGATTCTTTTAATGTTGCTTGAGATTCTTTCAAAGAAAAAATCTCTTTTTGAGCTTCTGTATATTTATCTAGAAGCCCAGCTACTGCTATTTCTAACTTTTCTAAAAGACTCATTTAAAACCTCCTCATTATTATCTATAATTTTTACTTTTCAAATGTAGAATTTATAGTAACAACTGAGTTGTTTTTTGTTCAAGCTTTTTACTGTTTTGCCATTTCAACAAGTGTATCAAAAGCTGTTGGTTCTAAAATAGCCAACTGAGATAACATCTTTCTGTTAAGCAAAATTGATTTCTTAATCAATCCTCCAATGAAGCGGCTATAAGATATTCCACGTTGTCTACAAGCTGCAGCAATACGTGAAATAAAGAGAGCTCTATAGTTACGTTTTTTTAATTTACGGCCTTTGTAAGCAAATGCCATCGCCCGCATCAAGGTTTCTTTAGCTCTTTTAAAAATATTTGAGCGCTGTCCCCAAAAACCCTTGGTCTGTTTCAATAATCTTTTATGTCGGCGTTTTGTTACCACACCACGTTTAACACGACTCATCGTAAAGTACCTTTTCTATTTCTGTGTTTTTAAATATTAACTAATATGGCAAAAGTACCTTGAAAGCTTTAGAATCTGCTTTCGATACATATGCTATCCCACGCAAGTTACGAATACCGTTAGAATCTTTTGCCCACGCATGGTGTCTTCGGTATGCTTTTGCTCGCTTGATTTTACCATTCTTTGTTTTTGAAAATCTTTTCTTACTAGCAGAATGTGTTTTCATTTTTGGCATATTAATTCCCAATTCGCTCTATTATTGTTTAACAAAAAATATTTTTGACCAAAATGGTGAACCACGACTCTCTTGTTCTTCCATAATGGTACCTAAATCTTTACCTTCTAAATCTTTTTTAATTCGCGCAAATAATTTTGGACCATTTTCATGCATTGAAATCGCTTCACGACCTCTAAATTGAAGAGTAAATTTAACTCTTTTTCCATCTTTTAGAAATTCAACTGCATGACCGAGGCGAACATTATAATCACCTATTCCAATATTAGGACGCATTTTAAGTTCTTTAATCTGTATAACTTTTTGATGCTTTTTTGCTTCATGTTGTTGTTTTTTCTTTTCATACAAAAATTTACCAAAATTCATAATACGAGCAACAACTGTATCGCCACTCTCACTAATTTGAACTAAATCTAAAGAAGATTCTCCAGCTAGAGACAAAGATTCTTGCTTAGACATAACGCCCAAATTTTCACCATCTGCACTAATAATACGCATCTGGTCAGCCTTTATAAACTCGTTAATTGAATATCCACTATTTATAACGGGTTTTTGCCGTGACTTATGATTATTACTCACTCGTTTTTTCCTTCGATTTTTGAGGTTGCTCGTCCCCAGTGTTCTGATTGTAAACAGCTTTATATATCATATCAAAAAAATCAGGTTCTGACTTAAACTTCTTAAAGCAATTGTCGCGACCTTGCGCAAACTTTTCACCTTTAAAGGAAAACCATGCCCCAGACTTCTCCAAGACACCACGATCTAGTGCTATATCAAGCAACTCAAGTTCTTTAGAAATGCCGTAACCAAAAAGAAGATCTACTTCAACCACCTTAAATGGTGGAGCAACTTTATTTTTAGCTACTTTAACTTTAACGCGATTTCCAATTGCAACATCTGCTCTCTTCAACGTAGCAATTCTTCGAATATCCAATCGTATGCTCGCATAAAACTTTAAAGCATTTCCGCCTGTAGTCGTTTCGTTACTAGCAAAAGGTAATCCACCAATTTTACTTCTTATTTGATTGATAAAGATCAAAACAGTTTTAGATTTATGAACAACAGGAGACAGCTTTCTTAAAGCTTGTGACATCAAACGCGCTTGCAAACCTATGTGCGTATCACCCATATCACCCTCAAGCTCATGCTTGGGAACAAGAGCGGCTACTGAATCAACAACAATCATGTCAACAGCATTTGATCGAACAAGCATTTCTACAATATCAAGAGCTTGTTCGCCATAATCTGGTTGAGAGATTATTAGATCATCAATGTTAACACCAACTTGTGATGCATAGACAGGGTCCATTGCATGCTCAGCATCAATAAAAGCACATATGCCACCAAGCTTCTGAGCTTCAGCTATAGCGTGCAAGGTGAGTGTTGTTTTACCAGATGCTTCAGGGCCATAGATCTCTACGACTCTTCCACGTGGAAACCCACCAACTCCTAATGCGCTATCAATAAGCATCGATCCAGTTGAAATGGTTTCAATAGGTGCTATTGCCTTTTGACCAAAAAACATGACTGAGCCTTCTCCGCACTGTTTTTTTATTTGTGCAAAAGTCACTTCTAAAGCTTTGCTTTTATTGCTATCAAAGTGAGCAGGCATTGAGCCAAAATCTTTTACTGTCTTCTTTTGTGTCATAAATATATTGTCCCTAAGTTATTGTAAAATCTGTGTATTATAAACTATAGTAGCATTTTTTTCTAAATATGCAATAAAAATCCCAAGCCAAATCTCTTTATAAGCTTCTTGGTGCAAAGCAAATTCTTTCTTTTTTTCTTCAGAAAATGTAGCTGCTGAATCGTTTTCTTTTGTATCAATAAGTTGGATTACATAATAACCACTCTCATTGTGATGTCTTAATACTTGCGATTTGTCCTTCAGTAAAAGCATTTTTGATGAGTATGAATCGTGCGATTTCAATTGGTTCTCAAGCTCTTTTTCATTCATGAAAGCTGTATCTTTTACCAGACAATCCATATCTTTTAAAGAAGCTCCATTAAGAACTTGCTGCTGAATTGACCTTGCTTTTATTTTAGCTTGATTTTCTACATCTTCTCGAATGTAATCATTTAAAATATTAGAACGTACTTTTTTAAAAGCTGGTATCTCAGAGATAGATATGTCTTCTACTTTAAACGCGACAACTGAAGATTGTCCTTGTACAAAATGAACCGATCCTTCTTGTAGTCCTCTTCCAAAAGCAGCTATAGCTAATTTGCCTTCGATACCTTCTTGATCTTCATCGCGAGCATACGTTGCTTTTTTCCAAGAAGCGCCAAGCTCTTTCATCTTATCAAAAATAATAGTTGGTTCATTTTTTGATGCACGAATAATTTGACGTATTTGAGAGACAAGTTGACGAGATGATTGACCACTTTTCAATCGACTCACAACATCTTTTCGAACATCATGTAGTGAACGAACAACAGGTTCAGACTTCTTTTCAAGTTTAAGAATTGCGTACCCATTGTGTAAGGTTACGATATCACTCAGATCGCCTTCTTTCTTAATCCTCAGCGCTGTGCGACGTATATTTTCAGATACTTCACCTTTTTTAACTGACTTAATAAGTCCTGATTTCTTTGCTGATTCATCATCACGAGCATGCTTCTGAGCGAAATCGATGAATAAAGATGAATCGCTTTTCACCTTGTTGTATACATCTTGAATCTCTTTAGATGCATTTTCATTTCCCTCAGATGATATAAATATTTCACTGATTGATGCGTCAGGAGCGGTTGAAAAGTAACGCTTTTTATATCGTTCATAGAACGACTTAACTTCTTCTTCAGAAAAATCTGATCGATCTGCGTAATCCTTAAAGGAGATTTCAGCGTACTGAATCGTTCTGTTTTCTGGAATTCGATATACTTCTTGGCGTCCTTCAAAATATGAACGTAGTTTATCATCAGAAAGTTCACTTGTATCGATCTGTTTTTTTATAGAATCATATGAAATTGTTCCAACAGAATATTTTTTTTGATCAAACCGCTTGTTCCACTCAGCTTGCAAAAACCAATCTGGCATTACAACACTGGTGTAAAGCGCATTGTGCAAAAATGACTGCAGGAGTCTTGTTTCTTCCATTTTTTCAAATTCTGATACAGTAAACCCTTGTGATCGAACATATTCAGTGTACGCATTGCTGTTCACTGTTCCATCTTTTTGTGTAACAAATGCTGGCAACATATTAAAAAGATGTTGCGCAACTGCATCATCACCGATTCGAGCACCAGTCTGATACGCATGATAACCAACAACCTCGTGCTGAACCATTTTCTTCAGTACAGCTTCAGGTTCTACTGGAGCATTAAATTTTTGACCTAAATATTGCGCAAGCATATCTCTCATGGACTTTTCCTGCACAACCCCTCTTTGAAGCTCGTGAGCGGTTATTTTAGATCCATTAATGGTAGCAACAATCGTTTCACGAGAGCTCTGAAAGAGATGCATAACGGAGTTGACTCCAATAGCTATTAAGACGAACCATAACAGAAAGTTCCAATTTTTTAGTTCTTGACGTAAGAATTTATTCATTATAAAGTTCCTTTTTGTAAAAAAACCAACCTTTTTCACCATTTTTTCAATGGTACTGCATTTTTCTAAAAAAAAAAAGAAATAAAAAGTGACATGCAAAATAAATCTGTCTGTCTTTTAT
>JAESUJ010000111.1 GCA_016763165.1 Candidatus Babeliales bacterium | reverse complement strand
GGATCTTCTAAATTTTCAAGAAAGTTATCATAAATCATTCGTTTAATTTTTTTCATTTTTGCTTTATCAAAGTGCTTCGAACCTTTAAACTCTTTATAATCTTCACCACTCTTTGCAGACACATTTCGCATTCTTCCACGAGAACCTCTACGGCTACCTCGATCTAATTTTTCATCCGTGCGCCCACGAGTACGTCCACGACCTCTTGCTGGGCGACCTCCTATCATGCTGTTTGTATCAAAAATTAGTAAACTGACTACCATAGCTATAAACTTATATCTCTTCAACATACTTATCTCCTTTTCTTGGTTTTATTCCTGGTTTTACTATTGGGAAAAGTAACGATCTCTTGCAGATAGCGCAGGAGTTCTCATCTTTTCTTTTCTTCTTGTCCGACCATTCTCCCTCATAGCGGCACGCGCCTCTTTCTGGGCGACCTCCTATCATGAAATCGCAGCTGAATCATCTTCTGAAGCAGAACGTTTTTCCTCATGCCTCGCTTTTCTTTCTTCGTATCTTTCCATCCATTCTTGAATGAGACCTCGATTTTCTTCAGATAAGTTTGGATCTTCTAAATTTTCAAGAAAGTTATCATAAATCATTCGTTTAATTTTTTTCATTTTTGCTTTATCAAAGTGCTTCGAACCTTTAAATTTTTTATCATCTTCACTGTTTGTTTCAGACATATCTTGCATTTTTCCGCGAGAACCTCTACGACCACCTCGCTCTGATCTCTTATCCATGCGTCCATGATTTCGTCCATGATTTCGTCCACGACCTTTTTCTGGGCGACCTGCTATCATGCTGTTCGTATCAAAAATCAGCAAACTGAATACCATAGCTATAAATTTATATCTCTTCAACATATTCTTCTCCTTTTCTTAATTTTACTACTGGGACAAGTAACGATCTCTTGCAAATAGCAAAGGCGCTCTCATCTCTTCTCTTTTTCTTGTCCGAGCATTCGCCCTCATAGCGTCACGCTCCTCTTTCTGTTCATTTCTTTTTATGCTTAATGCATCCTCAACCGGTGATGTTCGTCTTGTACGAGTAGACATGTCTCTCGATCTACTAGCAGTTCTTTCTTTTCTTTCCAACCCAGAACGACGATTATAACCTCTGCTTCGTCTTTGACTTGAAGGAGCTTTTCTTTCTACAGTTGATCGCTGATTACGACTTCGAATTCCTCGTTCTTGTGCTTCTTGTGGTAAACCAACACGAACACGACCTCTTCTGCTACGAGATCTTGAACGGCTACCACGTGAACTTCTTGTACGAGTCTCTTCAAAGCGATCTTGATTCTTCTTAAAATCAACAACGTTTGCACTTGCATCTTTAAAAGAATCATCTTCATCCAAAGATGTTGCTACTGCACGACGTTCTATCAACTTATCTATCTTATTATCGCTGTCTAATCCTGTCATATGTCGCATTTTTCTATTATCTTCTGGTGCCATATCAGAATCATCTTCACGTCGATCTCTTAAATCATCTTCACGCTGATCTTCTAAATCATCTACTGAATCAACTTTCATTTTTTCATCAACAGTCTCAACTTCCTCATCGAATTCTCCTGGTGCAAAAAATTCTTCGTCCAATTCTTCTAAGTCGCTTCCATAGCCTTCTTCTTCTGCCCACTCATTAAATTCATCGAATAGCTCTTTAGCTATTTCTTCTTGATCTTCTTCTGACAAATCCTGAAACTCCTGACTATCAAGAATTTCTGGATTTAGATGAGCAGGGAACTCTAATGCTTCTTCATCTCCATCGCTCGTTAAAGCATATGTAGAAGAGATCCCACTAAATGCCAAAAAAAGAGCAACTATTAAATGTTTTTTTAGGTTCATAACGACACCCCTTTTATTCATAGAAAAATAACAATATTAATTTAATAATAGAAAATAATTAAACACAAAGACAATGGTTTACTAAAGAAACAAGCTAACAACGTCCTTAAACAAAAGGTTTTATGATTTTTTCAACAAATCAAAGTAGAAATCTATTGGGTTTCAGTCTGAAACATTCAAGGTAATTAAAAAAATAGTGAGTGATCATGCAAAAAACACTCTTGCATAATCACTCACTATTTTGATCTATTTTTTTAACAAATATGTACTATTTTTTTATCCATTTTATGATTTCATCAAGCGTATCATCAGAAATATCTTCTGTTAAAAACATATATTCAGCACAAGACCCTTTTTCAGCAGGTAAAAATGCATGACTATGCCGAGCAAGATTAACGTGCGACAACTGATCAGTATTCTGTAACCCTTTTTTTGTAATATCGATCAGATATTCTGTTGGTGCTATAAAGTCTAACTCACCGGTAAGCAAAAGAACTGGACTGGTTATCTTTTGTAGAAATTTATGTGGATTAATCGATAAGTATGTTCGATACCAAGCTCCAGTAAATGTTGTTATCTGTTGAGTCATGCTTCTTTCTTTAATCGCAAAAAACGACAGTTTTGACTCTGTTTTTTGCTCCACTGTCTGGTTTAACAAATAATTTTGAAATAGTGTCGACAACATCTTCTCTGTTTCTACTTGATCACTTTCTGATTTAATGATTTGATACATCTCGACACGCATCTGCTCATCCGCACAAATGAAATCATCAGATAACCCATCAGCACTCAACTGCATACTTGTTGCACCAATCGAATATTTATCATCAACACCCAAAAATGCAGGGGCTAACAATACTAAATTATCAATATCTGATCGACGTGCAGAAACACCAGTTGCTATAAGTCCACCTTCGCTCAATCCTAAAATGCCTATTTTTGCAGACTGATACTCACTCTTCTGTAAATATTCTACTGCTGCCTCAGCATCATCCATAAAATCATAGGTTGTCGCATCTTTAAACTGACCTTCTGACTTGCCAACACCACGTTTATCATACCTCAATGTTGCGATACCATGCTCAGCCAGACGCTCTGCTATCTTCAAAAAAGGCTTCCGCTGCCCCATTGACACATCTCGATCCATTGGACCATATCCAGCAACCAGAATAAAGAATGCTGTTTTTTCTGAAACATTATCTGGTAGCATTATCGAACCATGTAACTCAGTGCTCGCTTTTTCATTTTTAAAAGAAATTAATTCTTGTTTCACTTTATAGCTCTCCGCTTGAATATCCGTACTATTTATATAAAAAAATGTTCCTAAAAGAAGGAACAAACCGAGCTTTGATCGAACAATCATAAAAAAACTCCCTTGATTAAATTGTTATAAAAACAGCTACATAATTGCCAGTACAAAATAGCATGGAACATGAGTTTTATCAAGATGAATCGACTCTTGCAATGCAATAGCTTTTACTTCTAAAGTGATGTAATATATTTTAAACATATCCTGATATCAACCATTCTAAAGAGGCTATTTAATAAGCGTTTTTTAAACACGTATCCATGCATTAATAAGGAGCAGTTGTTATGGTTTTACAAAAAAAAAGTGACTCAACTTCCCAAATCATTAGATACT
>JAESUJ010000110.1 GCA_016763165.1 Candidatus Babeliales bacterium | reverse complement strand
GTTTAGAAGAAGCTCGTGTAGCTGAAGTAGCTCGTTACTCAAGAAGCTAAAGAAAAACTTAATCAAGCAGAACCATTTATGGATCCAAATCATTTTATAAAAATCTTAAACTGGATAAATCAAGGCAAAATAGAACAAACGGATTTCAGTATTAAACGATGTTTGCTAATGAAACAAATCACAGACTTGAATTTAGAACATGGGCCAGAATGGACACAAGTAATAACTCAAGGTAATCAAGGACTAGTTGCCTACATGGACAACTTGTATCAAGACCATCAAGAGTTAAAAAAACCAGTGATTTCAGCAACCAAGTCTCCATATTCAGAGCATGCAGTTGCAAAGCTTGAAAAAGCACGATTACTGATGAGTGATGAAGATCGTGACCATCTTGTTGCTTCAGTTAATAGTGAAAATCCAGATGAATCAAGTTGCTTCATCAAGATAATTGATACTTATATTGCAAAAGCAATATTGAGAAAACAAATTGTTGATTCTGAATTAGCTGATAAAAATACTATATTACAGGTACTTGACGAACAAATTTCTGATGAAGCTTCTTTCAAATTATTTAGCGCCACTTTTTATGCACAAAATAAAACTATTCAAGAACCAATAATGACATCGAATGGCGTTATATGGAAAAGTAATACATCTTCATTAAAAAGCGATGGTTATAGCAACAATCAATTAATTGGTGGCACTCTTGTTGGTGCAGTTATGCTTGTTTGTTATATTAAGCGTTTCAGTAATGACTACTCAGAAGCTCGCAAACAACAACGTAACGACAAAGAGTTGAAAAAGAAAAATGTTGTTCTTCTTACGCTTGGTAATGAAGTGACTGCACTTGGTAATTGTGCAACTAGCTGGAAAGATTCATTTGTTGGATTATTTGCATCAGCTCAAAAAAAAGAACTTGATGCAGAATCTGAATTTGAAGAATTCGAAGAAGATTTTTCAGATGATGACTCAGCTGAGTAAAGAGATATGTAAGCATCTTTCATTAATTTGAAATCTGTTTGCAAAAGTTAAAAAGAGGCGTGGTTTTTAAATCGCGCCTCTTTTTTTGTATCAAATTTGAAAAATATGATTCTTGTGGTTTTTGCTCCTTCTGATATTCTGATTGTATGAAGAATCCTCTTCTTAAGAATTTGAAAAATAATTGAATAATCGGCTGATAGAGCAGTCCAAGCAAAACTAGTAGCAGAAGAGAAATCTGACGAACAAAAAGGTACAAAATCTCATGAGAAAGCCAACGAAGAAAAAGAAGACACATCTGGCTAAAAAATTGAAGAAAATAAAGGTTGCAATAAAGTTAAAGAAGAATCTGGTAAAAAAAACGAATCTAGCGAAGAAGAAAAAGGCTCAAGATCTTGCAAAAAGCGTAGAGATTCAAGAGAAGAAATCCGAAGAAGATTCATCACTTCTGGTTTGAAAAGAAATTTTTACAAAAAACTTCATTCTGTATAGACTACTCAAAGATTGAGAATTCTATTTTGCAGTCGGTGGGAAACCATCAAAGAAAGGAAGTTGTATGGCATTGTTATTTTTTAGTTCACCAGCCTGGCAGTTGGTTATGCAGTCGGATCTGACGACAAAGGTTGTTCTGATAATCTTGTTGTTGGCATCAATTATGTGTGGCACACTGATTTGTGCTCAATTTGTTCTCTTATATTTTGTTAAAAAAAGCTCTTCAACCTCTGTAGAAGCTATTAAGTCGGCACGTACAGTTGCTGATTTAACCAAAGCTGCTCAAGTTTCTGATTCGTATGAAGCGACTGTTGTTAAAAAAGTTCTTCATGAACGGGAAAAGCTTCTTCAAGTGAGTTCATTGCAAGAGTATGATATGGATTTACTGCTTGCCAAGGGTGATCATGAAGCAGATGCACTGATTTCACAGCTTGAAACGTTCGTTCCAGTTTTGGGTGTGAGCGGTGCTGTTGCTCCCTTGATGGGACTTTTTGGAACTGTTTGGGGATTGATTCATGCATTTATTAACATCAGTCATGAAAAATCGGCAGACATTGCTGTAGTTGCTCCTGGAATTGCTGAAGCATTATTTACGACGATGGCTGGCCTGGTGGTCGCGATTCCTGCACTGATATTTTTTCATTATTTTGCACGTCAAGTTAAAAAAGTTGACTGGCAGTTGAGACAAGTCTTGGAATTGACTATTTTGTTGATCAAAAAAGAACAAAAATCGTAGGGAGTTATTCAATGCGTATGCGAAAAAAAAGTCGTCAAACATTGGTGATGCCTGAAATAGTCTTAACTCCGCTTATCGATGTTGCATTAACATTGGTGGTAATCTTGATGGTTGTTTCACCGGTAATTCGAAATGGAATAAAAATTGATCTTCCAGAGGGCAAGAGCATGGAAGTGAGCGCACAGCAAGAGATTGTGATTACGGTTAACAGGAAGGGAAGTTTTTTTGTTAATAGTTTTGAAGTTGATCGCGCGGATTTAGTGAGCGAAATCATTTCATTGCGAGGCGATCAGACAGGAATGCCGGTCTACATTCATGCAGACAAAATAGTCTCATGTGGAACAGTTGTAACACTGTTGGATGATCTGAAAATGGCAGGAGTTTCGATGGTCGGCATGTCAACACGGGCAATTGCAAATGCAGCAGAGGGCGATGAGAATAGTAGCTATTAGTTTTTTAGGATCATTTTTTTTGCATGCATCATTTGTTTTTTTAGCAAGTATTCAGCATCGTGAGCAGGTCCAACATCTTTTTCTTGTTGATCTTCCAGAAGTCACTGAACAGAAAGTCTGTTTTTCATCGGTTATTCCTCCCTCAATTCCAAAAAAAATGACTAAGAAGTCTGCAGTAAAAAAAACAGTTTCAATAGTGCAGAAGAGAGAAAAAGAAGAAATTCAAAATTCAGAGGGTGATTCATCCAAAAAAGAGAAAACAGTAAATCAAGAAGTTTCTAAGTCATCGACTGATAAAACGAACTCAGATGAAAAAATCATTAAAAAGGCTGATCCAGTCGGTCAAAAGTTTAGTGAAAAAGATCTGGTTTCAGCAAAAGAGCGGAATCAGCTTCGTCGTCTGCAACAGAAAAACCGTGAAAAGTTTTTAGCTGTTTCATCAGCTTTAAAAAAAGAGATTGGGATGCATTGGCACCCACCAATTTGTGAGCAGGAGGGTTTGGAAGTTAAGGCTTGCTGTACCTTGTCACCACGAGGATATTTGGAGCAGCTTTCCATCATTGAGTCATCTTCAGTTATGGCATATGATGCAAGTGTTGTCCGATCATTGAAGAAAATGAGTTTTGTAAAAGAACTTTGGGGAAAAAGATTTTTAATACTTTTTAGAAAGTAGTCTGAGGAGAGAAAATGATATTGATTATTACAAGTTTGATGATAGCACTGAGCGCACAGTCATTGGTGGCAGACCAGACAACATTTATTTGTGCTAGTAAGAAAGATCAGGTTAAAAGAACGGTCTGTGCCATACAAGTTGCAAAAGGGGTATCAGTTGAAACCGATTCTGTTGCGCAAGTTTTGTCGAAAGATCTGTTGTTAACCGACTATTTTGAAACTTCTATTAAAGAGGATGAAAATCCATTTTCAGTTCGGACCTGCAAACAGCTGTTTGATGAAGGTGCAGATTTTTTGATTCATGTTAGCCAAAAGAAACAAAAAACATGGTTGCGCTCTCTTTTTTTCTCTGAATTGCCTGATGTTGAAGTTGTTTTTGCACGAGCACATGATGGAAAAGTTATTTTTAAAACTGATATTCCTGCAAATCCTGTTGATCGCACGGATGGGGTGCATAAATGCGCTGACAAAATTTCAGAGCAAGCTCTTGGCTTAAAAAGTTGTTTTCAAAGTACTCTTGCTTGGTGTGAGGGGGGTGAGCTACTTATTGGAGATCCTTTGGGGATTATCTCTAAGCCGGTTGTTACAGGGGAAAAGTTAGTTTTTGCACCGACCTGGCATCAAACAAAACCGCTTCTGTTTTATTCAAAAGCAGCGCAAGCGCGTCATGTTTTACGATCAATTAATGTCGTCAATGGAAAAAAGCAGCTCTGTGTGAAAGGAAAAGGGCTGAACATGCAGTTGATTTACAATGCTGAAGGTGATAAAAGCTTGATGGTAATGTCTGGTGGAAAAGGGAATTCCGAGCTGTTCATATCTGAAAAAGATATAGATTCAGGTGAGATGGTTACGCATGCGTTAACAAAAAATCGAGGAACAAATTCATCACCACTTTTTTTGCCTAATGGAGATATTATTTTTTGTTCTGATTTTGAAACACGATCGCCGCAATTATATTATTTATACAATAAAACAAAAAAAACAGTCCGTTTGACCGGTGCGGGTGGGTATTGCGCAAGCCCTTCTTACTGCCCTGAATCAGACAGCCTGGTCTATACCAAGCCTAAAAATGGAATTTTCCAGCTGTACACGCTCTCTTTAAAAGGTTTTGATGGAAAAAATTATCCACGAGAGACTCAATTGACATCTGATCGAGGTAATAAAACAGATCCAGTCTGGCATCCGAATGGCTTGTTGGTAGCGTTTGTGTATGAATTTATTAATACGGTTGGCAAGCAAGAGAGACAGATTGCTCTGTTAAATCATCGATCAAAGGCAATTCATGTGGTTACGCGTGGTTCTGGTAGAAAAGGGTTTCCAGCATGGATTGACAAAGCATGGTGGCATGCACAAGCATAAAAGCGATTTATTGATTATACGAATTTTTTTTATAGCCAAGAAATCGTTTATACGTTAAGATATAAGGAGATGAGTGCATAAAAAACTCTCTTATTTTGCTTAAGCAACGGAGAGCAAGTCTTACTACTTTTAAGGGATATAAAAAATTATGAAAAATAGACGTCGGTTTTCTACTGATCCTAAAAAAAATTCGTACATTGGTTGGATAGCTTTAGTTGCGTGTATCGGCTTGAGTGCACTCTTTTTTAGTTACAGCGCTGATGAAATTCAAGTTGAACCAATTTTGTATTCAACAATGTTGAACTATTTGGATGAAGGAACTATTCAATCGGTTCATATTTATGAAAATCAGGTTTATGGAACATTGAAGGATGGTCGTCGTTTTGAAACTATGATCATGCCATCGACACAGCTTTGGGATCGTATGCATGATCAGAAGGTGAGCATCAAAGTAGTACCACAAGATAATGGAATCTGGGGAAATTATATATTTTTCATCATGCTTTTTGCATTAGGTATCTGGGCTGTTTTTTATTTCAAACAGAACCAAGGTGGCGGCGGTGGCCCGATGGGTAAAATTTTTAATGTTGGCAAAAGTCATGCAAAGTTTTTCTCTCCAAATACAATTACAACAACGTTTAAAGATGTTGCTGGTGTCGTTGAGGCGAAAGAAGAATTGCAAGATGTTATCGATTTTCTGAAAAATCCAGCAAAATATGAACGACTCGGTGCAAAAATTCCACGAGGAATTTTGCTGAGTGGTGAGCCTGGTAATGGAAAGACAATGCTTGCAAAAGCAGTTGCTGGTGAAGCATCATGTCCGTTTTTCAGTACAAGCGGATCTGATTTCGTTGAGGTTTTTGTTGGTGTTGGTGCCTCTCGTGTTC
>JAESUJ010000014.1 GCA_016763165.1 Candidatus Babeliales bacterium | reverse complement strand
TATAATTAATTATGAAAGTATGATAAAAAGGCCCACTTGACTAAGTGAGCCCTATTTCTTTAAGCAAATTTGCTTTTGTCAGTTTCAACTTTACGCTGTTTATCTTTCAATTTATCTTTTTCTTTTCTATACAAAGAGACCATTTTATCAATGGTATTATCAACTGCAATGTACATTTCAGGATGTTCATCATGAGTATGTAAACTCATTTGTGGTATCTTCACATGTAAGTCAGCGCGATGATGTGAATGTTTTTCTTGTGATTTCAAATGAAACTCCAAAGAATAAGCATCTTCATTCTCTTCATCATGCTTAATCATTGAAGTTAAACGATCAAGTTTTTGATTACTATGAGCCTCAAGCGCATCTGAATGTGGCATACCAATAAATGAAATTTTTCTTTTCATAAAAATACTCCTTTTAAAAGAAATGATGTTAAAAACCCTTATGTTTGCTTATGATATCCCAATTTCTTTCCTAAGTAAACTTCTTGTGTTTTAGAGTCATTCATTATCTGCTCTGCACGACCTTCTGAAACTATTACCCCTTCAACCAGAAGATAACAATAATCTACGAAGTTCAAAAGCTGAAAAACATGGTGATCTGAAATTAAAATCCCAACACCGGTTGCAGCAACTTCATGCAATAAGTCTTGAATTTCTTCAATAGATTTAGGATCAACACCAGCAAATGGCTCATCAAGTAAAACAACTTTGGGATGCATCAACAATGTTCGTATCAACTCTATTTTTCTTTTTTGTCCACCTGATAAATACTCTGCTCGTCTGTTCATCACTGATCGAAGTTCTGTTTTTTCAATCCATGAATCAATAAAATCTATAAATTCTTGTTCTGTCTTTCCTTGCCATACAGGATGATAATCAAAAATAATTTCAAGATTCTCATAGGCAGACAAATCTTCAAAAAGACTGTTTTGTTGTGACATATAAACAATCCCTGATTCAATTCGTTGCTGAATTGAAGACCGACAGAGACATCGATTATCAAGTTTTATACAATGATTTATATGATTTTTTTCAATAGGAAGTTTGATTAATCCTATCAATATTTTTAAGACTGTCGTTTTTCCTGCCCCATTAGGACCCATAAAAGCAACAATTTTTTGATCTGGAACAATTATTGAAACATCACGTAAAATATGTTGACTCTTGCGATAAAAATTTAAATTTTCGACAACAAGAGCCACAATATTATCTTACGCTTATGATCTTCGAACCACCACATTCACAGGGCATCCTTTAAGATCAAAGTTTTTTCTTAAGACATTTTCGATACATTGAACATGCGAATCGGTAAAATATTCAGGCTGATTAACATGCATCACAAAACTTGGAACGCGTGCATCAACAGCTCTAATCTTAAATACTTTAAGTAACATGCCCTTTTGATACATCGGACGATGAGTTAAATATGTCTGAATGATTTCATTAACCGCTGATGTTTGAAATTTTTGTTTCAACCGCTTTAAAACAGCATCTATATTTTTTTTCAAAAGACCGATATTTTCATCCTTTGGACATGAAATATTAACAACCGGAATATGCTTAATAATAAATTTATATTCAAGTTGACTCATGTTCATACGATCTTGAGCATATTCATCAATAATATCTGTTTTATTAACAACAAGAATAAGTGCTTTACGACTTTCATGAGCAAAGAAAAGCAACTTCATTTCTTGATCGCTCAATCTTCCTTCAGATCCATCAACCATCAAAAGAATTAAGTCAGCGCCTTTGATAGCCTTAAATGATGTCTTAACCATCATTGTCTCTAAAGAATCAGTCACGCCCCTTTTTCGTCTAATTCCTGCAGTATCAGTTAACTGAATCAACTCATGATGTAAGCGCATTTTTTCAGATAAAGGCTCACGTGTTGTTCCAGCAACTGTTGAAACGATTGCCCGTTCATTTTGTAATAAAATATTTAATAATGAAGACTTGCCAACATTTGGTTTTCCAACCAATGATATCTTGTATCGTGGCTCTTCTGGAGCTTCTGGCATCGTTGATTTAGCTTTTTTAGCGTATGACACCATCTGTTCTAATAATTTTCCAACTCCACGACCATGAGTAGCCGATAGTGCAATGTTTTCAGTAAATCCTAATTTATAAAACTCAGGCATTGCATAATCAATATCAGCAGGATTATCAGCTTTATTAATTACGACAATTGCTGGCTGCTTGCTTTTGTGAATTAATTTAGCAATATCAAGATCGTCGCTACAGACACCATGCTTAATATCTGTAACAAAAACTATGAGTGCTGCATCTTTCAGTAATTCAAGAACATTATCTTTTACTGACTGCAAAATAATATCCTTGCCTGGTCTCAATGGAATCCCACCAGTATCAATCAAGTCAAATGTTGCGCCATCCCATGTTATAACTTCATGAACATAGTCACGTGTAACACCGTCACGATCAAATACAATACTTTTATTATCATCAGCAAGACGATTGAAAATGGTTGACTTGCCAACGTTGGTTCTTCCAACAAGAAGAATTTTAGGATATGTTGTCTGTGTACTCATTAATTTTTACCGTTTTATTTTTTTTCTACTATATCTGTTATCTCAACTGTACCAGGAAATTCTTTTATAAGATTGGCCGCTTGAGGCCATTCATCTGGTTTAAAAAATACTTTTTTTTCTGTCGGTCTTAATTGATGCCCAGCTGTTTTTTCGATACTTGATGAAACATATGGTTGAACAACAGAATCAGACTTTAACTGATCAATAATAGTTTCACTAATTACTAAATCAGTAAATCCTTTAAAGTGAATTATAAAAATAGGATGCCATTGATCCTTCAAATCTGCAATTTTTTCTTTAAAAAAGGCACTTTTCATTGAAAAAAGGATTGTTAAGACCGGTTCAACTGATAATTCATCAGGAATCGCTTGCTGAAAAATTGATGCCAACATACGATTTCTACTCGATAGTGCTTCAATAAATTGCTTCCATTTTGACTTTTTTTGTGACTGAACTTGTGCAACAACAGCAGGCTTCTGATTGGTCAAATACCCACTTTGAATCTTGCTACCATAATTTTTTTGCACTGGCTGATTAGAAGCGATTTTGCGAGGCGCAGCCGCATGACTAGAAACAGCTGGATCTATATCTTTTTTTACTGCTCCATCATGCATGAGATAAGAAGAATCTGTAGACAGTGCTGAAAAATTTCGTGTAGCTATTTTAATCATCAAATGTTCAAGCACTACTTCTTTTTGACTCGCAGATTGTAAAACCGATTCGACTTCCCAGAGAGATCGCATCATTGCATGAATATCTTCAATAGTCACATGCTCATACAGTTCATGCAATTTTTTCTGATTAACAGCAAAAATATTACTCGAAAAAGAAACTTTATAATGAATGCGAATCAACCCACGAAAAAAGTGTATTAAAAGATGTAAAAAATGTGAGACATTTGCCAATGCTAACGGTTTTTTTTCAAAAAATTCAAGCACCTTTTCTGGCTTTTTTTCAAATGCTGGTTGCACAACGGAAAAGAAATACTCCTTAGGCAACATGCCCATCGCCTGCAACACAACCTCTTCAGTAATTTCTTTAGTTACAAAACTAATCTGTTCTAAGATATTCAGCCCATCCCGTACACATCCTTCAGCAATAGTAATAATGCTATTAGCTGCATCTGTTGTTAAAGAAATGCCTTCTTGCTGAGAAATATCTTTTAAAAATGTCATCAATGTTTCGTATGCAAGTGCATTAAAATGAATTTGAAAACATCGAGAACGAACAGTTGCTGGAACTTTATTAAATTCAGTTGTTGCCAACATAAACAGTGCTGTTTTTGGAGGCTCTTCTAACATTTTCAACAGAGCATTAAATGCTGCTTTACTCAACATATGCGCTTCATCAATAAGATAAATTTTCATTTTTCCTTGTAATGGAACGTACGATGCTGCTTCAAGCATAGCTCTCACATCATCAACACCAGTGTGTGATGCCGCATCAACTTCAACAAAGTCTGGGTGCTTGCCCTCTTTCATCATTTGACAGGATGTACAACTCTGACAAGGAAGGCCTATTTGTGGATTTTTTTGAAACTCTGACAATAACTCACAATTAAGAGCTGCAGCAAAAATACGCCCAGTCGTTGTTTTTCCACATCCCCGCTGACCAGTAAAAAGATAGGTTGGAAAAAATGTATTCGAATAAAGACTGTTTTTGAGCATACTTAAAGAGACTTCTTGTCCCTTGATCTCAGAAAAAGATGTTGGTCGAAGTCTTCGAGCCATGTTTAACATACGAACATGCATCACTCACCAACCTTTGTAAAAATATCTATTTATAAAAACATAGCACCTTTGGAAAAGGCATCATAAACTACTAAAAGAATATGAGAGCGGTACAAGCCAACATTGTGTCTGCTGCTTTCTTCCGAATCTGACAGGGTGTACAATAAGCACCTCACCACTCTCACAAAAAATAGTGCCATACTTAAAATATAATGCAAGCAGAATAATTATTTCCACCGACTACAAAAGGTTAATGATTTCTGTATCTCATCTGGTAAAATTTTAGCATAAACATCAAATCCTTCTACCATAAAACGCTCTTCTGCCAATAGTAAAAATGGCAAGTCAGAATAATATCGATTGTCGCTATAAGCCGAGACTATAGCTGCATGACCAGATGCTTCATACTTAATATGCTCATTAACTCGATCAACTTTGTAACTTCCTACACATAAATCGAGATCCCCATCACCTAGAAAACGCGTGCCATATCCAAATAAACGTGCTTTGCATAGACCTTTTTTCTCGATATATCGACGAATCATGATAACCAAAGGATCCAAGACTACTTGCAACCCCCCAGAAACAAATAAAATATCAACCTCAGGATCTTGAGCATGCATCAAAATACGATCCAAAGCTTTTTTGTAACAGATTCTTTTAATTATCAACTCATCAGATACAAACAGATGAGCCTGTTTTGACAAATCAGACAGACTAACATCGCAAGACTCTAATAAATCAAGCAGAAGATGGTAGCATGATGCAACATGTTTTCTTACTATTTGATCAACCAAACAATAATCCTGATGTATCAATGCTCTTTCAACAGCTTGTGGAAACCTTCCATGAACTAAAGATGTTGCTCGATAAACGAAACTGACCAAGCGTCCGATATCACGCCATGAAAACATACGTCTACAAATCAAACCTGTTAGGTTTCCTTTGACAACTGTATGATCAACATCAAATAAAACTAATTTTCTCATTACCCCCCCCAGAGCACTGATTAATACTGAATCTTAAATTATATAATAAAGCATTTCACGATCTGATCACAAGCATCTCTGTTTACTAAAAAATACAAAGACCCTTTTTAAATCAACAAGAATATGCTACGATGATTTCGTCATCTCAAACAGTGCCTACGATTTATATGGATATTATCATGAAAAAAGAACTTTCTTCATCTATAGAACAGACTATCAATACTTTTAATGAAAAACTCGCATCTATTGCATCCCTTAAAGAACTTGAAAGTATAACTCCTCAATTCTTAGGAAAAAAAGGATCTGTTACCGCACTGTTCCAAAATATAAAAACGCTTTCACTTGAAGAAAAGAAAATCTTTGTTCCTCAACTCAACAAGCTAAAAGTGACAATTGAAGAAGCAATTTCTTCAAAAAAAATAGCACTCATTCAATCTATAGAAAAAGCTGCTGAACTTGATGAGCAGTCATTTGATGTGACAGCCTATAAGCCTTTTGATGGGCACAAAGGTCATGTACATTTATATACAGAGCTCATCGAAGAAATAGAAAATATTTTCATTAGCATGGGATACGATGTTTGGGATGGTCCTTACGCAGAAACAGAATATTATAACTTCACTGCATTAAATATTCCTGAAGACCACCCAGCACGAGACATGTATGACACTCTCTGGCTTAATAAAAAAGGATGGCTTCTCCGTACACATACATCAACTGTGCAAATTAGAACTATGGAGAAACAACAACCACCCTTAGCTGGTATTGTCCCGGGAACAGTTTTTCGTCATGAAGCAGTCGATGCCTCACATGACATTCAGTTTATGCAGTGCGAAGGACTATTCGTTGATAAAAACATTACCATAGCTCATCTATTTGGTGTTGCAAAAACATTTCTACAAAAATTATTTAATAAAAAAGAACTTGATATTCGAATTCGTCCAGGATATTTCCCCTTCGTTGAACCAGGAGTTGAAATTGATATGCGATGTCCATTCTGTACAACAGGATGCTCAACATGCAAACAAAGTTGCTGGATAGAGGTATTTCCTGGAGGCATGGTCCATCCAGAAGAACTCCGGATGGCTGGTATTGATCCCGAAATATATAGTGGATTTGCTTTTGGTTTTGGACTTACACGTCTTGCAATGATCAAATATGGTATTCCTGATATTCGACTACTACAAAGTGGAAAAATCTCTTTTTTAAAACAGTTTTAAGATATAACTACATTCCCATGAAAAAGTTGAAAAGGAGCTTTTATGGAAATTAAGAAAGTTATTGTCCCTGCTGCAGGGCTCGGAACACGTTTTCTTCCTGCTAGCAAGGTTGTACCCAAAGAAATGATGCCGCTTTTAAATAAACCTATCATTCAATACACGCTTGAAGAAGCTGTTCGATCTGGAATAGAAGATATTTTCTGGGTTGTTAATAGCAAGAAAAAAGCCATTGAAGAACACTTTGATTATGTTTCAGAAGAATTTTTAAGTACATTTCGTTCAGATAAAAAAGAACACCTAATATATCTCAATAAAGTTATTGAAAAAGTAAAATTTGCCTATGTTCGTCAATCCGAAGCACGTGGACTTGGTCATGCTGTCTGGTCTGCACGACATGTTATTGGTAGTAAACACTTTGCTATCATGCTTCCCGACGATGTATTCATAGGGCAAAACCCAGCGCTTTCACAATTAATTAAAATTGCCAGTCAAGAACGAGCAAGTGT
>JAESUJ010000109.1 GCA_016763165.1 Candidatus Babeliales bacterium | reverse complement strand
TTTTTTAATTTTTTATCAATTTTTTTTTGCTCACTATCCTTTCGCCCCTGCAGATGCAGAGTTTTAATTAAAAAACAATTCCAAGACGTGTCCACAAAAACCATCTCTCTCCAATTTTCTTTTTTTCATCACTACCATGTGCTATCGAAAAACCAGCTCCACTTGCAATAAGTATCGACCCTTGTTCGTCACACAAAAACATTTTTGAAACATATGCATACAAACTTTGTAAACAGTACGCTTCAGTTGTTGCAAAATCCAATACCAAGTTTTCCTTTTTTATCCCACCGCTCACACCCTCAATTGGATGTCGATGAAGATGAGGATCAAATGGTAAATCTGTATCATAATCATTTGCTACAATGTTGTACGTGCCGTTCTTCCACTGTTGAAGCGCAACTTCTTCTTTTTGTTGCCAGTAAGTATCAGTTCCAAAAGAAACATTCAACGTATGCCACTGAACACCAATCAACCCCGTACAACGCAAACGACTTTGAGCTCTCACTTTTAACTCTTGCGTTATAATATTTGCAAGAGGTTCTATTTTTTTTCATCTAAAGTACCTACCAATCGATATAAATGCCATGGTGAAATGGTTTCGTCTTCTCGTTTATAGCCAACAGCACGACAGGCAGATCCTTGCAAAATATAATCGTATCGAATTGAACCAACTAAATGCAAGTTTGTCGTATTATTATTCCAAAAAAACTGCGCTGCATACTCAGCTTTCACCCCAAAACCCCATCTGCCGGCATTGCCTCTAATCGGCTCAAACAAGAACTTCCCTTGCTCGTGTGATTCAAATGGAACAGAACAATGAATACTCAAATCAATCAGACGTGTTGGACAGTAACAGAACAATCCATGCAACCGAACTGTTAAATCTGATGGACCTTTGCTGCTCAAAATAGATGGTGATATTTTCATTTTTTTTAATGTATTTGTCGAAACAGTCCATCCTGTTCAACCTCACCTGCAAGATACTTTTGTAACGAAACTGTATCTCCTCTGTACAAAACAGTTGGATCAACATCCTGCTTAGTTGGAAGATTTTGATCACGACTTAATCCTGTTGATTCAAGATTTAAAGAATTGCTCACACATACAATTGGCAGATCAAAACTAATCGCAAGATACGGAGAAACATCACATAGTTGTTGAAAATAAGAGAGCTGCAAACCAGTCACTGTCTGCTTCGGATGAAATCGCAATGTTTGCATCAATGTTCTATTTTTTGAACTTACAATCTGCCCATCATGTAGAAGATCTTCTGGTTTTAACAACTGATCTGGACCGACTGAGATATTATCAGAAAAACTCCCATCATCAAGCGGCATGCCAAAATATCGTCGCATCGCATCAGTTTCAAAACTCTTTTGATAAAACATATGCAAGTCGCAAATACCACCATATTTTTTCAAATCAATAATTCCTTCTTCTTTTGCCCACGTCAATGTTGCGGTCGGAAATGATGCAATTTTTGATGCAGAAGAAAGAATTGTTTTTGGCCCCTCAGATCGACAGACAGAGCATACCGACAACCCTAGCAAGAATGTCAGGAAAAAACTGTTCACTGCTTTTTGTAAGTATTGCATAAAAGTTACCTCATACAAAAAATTCAAATTACAAATTAAAATGTAAAAAAAATAGCGACCTTAAAGCAATAATGTTACACTATTGCTAATAATAAAAATATATATCTAACAAATAATGATGGAAAATTTCAGATGCAAAAAATTCATCTTCTCGATAGCCTCGAAGTTCAAAAAATTGCAGCTGGTGAAGTTATTGAACGACCAGTTGGGGTACTGAAAGAATGTATTGAAAACAGTCTTGATGCTGATGCAACAATGATTAAAATTCAGATCGAAAAAGCTGGAAAACAGAAAATACGGATCCTCGACAATGGATCTGGCATGAACCCTGATGATCTACCTCGGGCAATTCAACCGTTTGCAACCAGTAAAATTAAAAAAGTTGACGACCTTCAACAGGTTGAAACATTTGGATTTCGTGGTGAAGCGCTTGCAAGTATCGCATCAATTAGTAAGTTAACCATCCAATCATCTGAAAAAAATGTTGGAATCGGACATCAATTAATTGTTCATGCTGGTATGATACAAAAAGAACAACCGGTTGCTATGCAGCATGGAACTGACATCATCATCGAAGACCTTTTTTATAACACACCAGTCAGAAAAAAATTTTTACGTGCCGATGAAACTGAGTGGCATGCGATGCAACAGGTTGTTTATGCTTTTTGTTTAAGCAATTTACACGTACATTTCACGCTCTTTCGCGACAACAAACCAATGTTACAAGCACCTGCTGTGACCTCACTTCAAGATCGTATTTGTCAAATTTGGGGACTCCCACTTGCGCAAAAAATGATTGAGGTTACCCATACAAACGAACGAGAAAAAATAAGTATCACGGGAGTAATCTCAGAACAGACTGTCCATCGATACAATCGTCAAAATATTCTTTATTTTATCAACGGACGACTAGTTAAAAACAACAGCATGGCAAAAGCAATCATCAAAGGATACGGACTCTCCTTGCCACCCGGTCGATTCCCTATCGCTGTAATACTTTTAACAATGTCGGGTATTGGTGTCGACGTCAACATCCATCCACGCAAAGAAGAAGTTCGGTTTATACGACCAGGAATTGTTGATACCACATTAACCGAAGCTGTCAGACAATCGCTTGAAAAAAATAATTCCGATCATTTACAAAAAACAATCAAAAACAACAATGCAAATTCATCAGTAAATAGTTTTTTCAGAGACTTCAAAGCAACTAAAAATCCTTTTGAACAAAGTTCTTTTGAGCAGAGAGAATCTGACCCTTTTAAAAAAATGCTGCTAACAGAAGAAAAAAAGCCACTCACCGAACTGTTTAAAAATGATAACGTTGTGACCTTTAAAAATATGCAGAGCAACATCCCTGAACGAACAATCAAAGAAGAAAATATCAAAACAGCAAATAATTATATCGATTCCAATTCAACTGTTGAAAAACAATCAAAACAACTGTTCAGACCAAGCCCTCCTATTAAAAATCAAGAACAGATAGATCACACAATACCCGAAATTCCAAAATTAATCGGACAATGTGACAGAACATATATTTTACTTGAATCAGATGATGAGTTGATTATGATCGACCAGCATGCAGCACATGAACGTATTTTATATGAGCGATGGACGTCAAAATTTGAACAAAAAGAAGGCTCTCAACTTCTGTTTCCCCAAACTGTTGAATTGTGCAAAATAGAAAAAATATTTGTCTTGCAGATGAAAGACTTTTTTGCGACACAAGGGTTTGAAATCGAATCGATGGGAGCTTCAAATATTGTTGTTTACTCAGCTCCTCCACATATTCAAGGTGTCGATATTATCGAATGCATCAAAGAAGTTGCGGCACTTCATGATGGAAATAGACAGATTTCAAAAGAAGATTTACGCAAAAAACTAAATGAACATATGCACAGCCATCTTGCATGTAAATCAGCAATCAAAGCTGGCGACCAACTATCTGAAAAAGAGCAGCTTCAATTAATTAAAGATCTGTTCAATACGCCAAATCGACACATGTGCATCCATGGACGACCAACAATGTCTAAAATACCAAAGACAGAAATTGCAAAACGATTTAAGCGACCGATACAATAATTTTTTTCTGCCTTTGATCATGGAATCGTATCAGTTCCCACTTTAAAGCGCTTTGAATAATAAATTCAAGTGAGGAATGCTCTGGCTTCCAATTTAAAATACGGCGAGCCTCTTCAGCATCTGCAACCAAAATTGCAGTATCTCCTTCACGTCGTGGCATCTCTAGAATTGGAACTTTTTTTCCACTAATACTTTCAATAGTCTCAATAACTTTTTTAACTGAATGACCTTCACCTGTTCCCAGATTAAAATAACCAGAAATAGCAGTTTTGTCTAAATGCTCCAATGCTTGTATGTGCGCTTTCGCGATATCAATCACATGAACATAATCACGAATTGCTGTCCCATCAGGTGTTGAATAATCTGTTCCAAATATTTTCAATGGGCGCTGCGTCTGTAACGCATCAATCGCTAAAGGAATAAGGTGTGTTTCTGGATCGTGACATTCACCAATCCCAACCTCCGGCAAAGCTCCTGATGCATTAAAATATCGTAATGTAACATATTGGATGTCATATGCTTGAGCATAATCTTCAAGCAACCACTCGATAGCACGTTTTGTTTTTCCATACGGATTAAGCGGATTTTTTGAATGTGACTCATGCAGTGGCAAGGTCACTGGATCTCCGTATACAGCACAACTGGATGAAAAAATATATGTTTTTACGCCAGATTTCCGAGCTGCTTCAAAAAACAGTGCTGTATCTATTAAGTTTGTTTGGTAAAAATCAGCAGGATCAGTCACCGACCTTCCTACTTCAATCCGTGCTGCACAATGTACGATTGCATTAATATCATATTTTTTAATAGTTTCTTGAACAAGCTTTGTATCAGCAATCTCACCTTTAACCACTGTTGCCCATGAAGGAGAAAACTCTTGGTCATACACAAAGCTATCGAAGATCACCACTTGATAATCATGTGCTGCTAATAAATATGCTATGTGTGATCCTATATACCCTGCCCCACCAGCTACTAAAATATTTTTTTTCATGCTCAGTTCATCCTTTTTAAATACCAAAATATGAACCATCTTACTGTGAAAAATAACTGTTTTGCAAGCACAAAAAAGGGTCCTGACATCAGGACCCTCAAACTAAATGTTTTTTTATTAGAATTTCTTAATATTTTTTTGTCTCAAATATTCTGCAATAAGACTTGTTGAGCCAGTAATTGCAACTATGCCATGACGATCATCAACCATCTTTTTGGCATTATCAAATGCTTCTGTAAATGAAGAACATGCTTTTGCTTTTACATTTAAATCTTTGGCAATGCCTTCAAGCATTG
>JAESUJ010000003.1 GCA_016763165.1 Candidatus Babeliales bacterium | reverse complement strand
CATGAGGAAATCCTTTTATGTTTTACATTTTGTATTTTTATTTCACTTTAAAACGGCAGCGAAAAATGTGCAAGTTTTTTATATGAATGCCAGGTTTATCCTACTAAAGTGCCATTGCCTACTTTTTCTGCAACAGTTGCAGCCGTTAATTTCCCCTCTTCAGTTGTTGAAAAAAGCATCATTCCTTCAGATGCGATTCCAGCCATTTTTCTCTTCGGTAAGTTTACAATAAAAAGTCCTTGTTTTTCTATTAAAGATTCTGGACTATAAGATTGTGCAACGCCTGATAATATTGTTCGTATGCCAAATTGACCAAGATCAACAGTTAGTTGTAGAAGTTTTGTCGAATTAGCGACAGGGATACAGTTTGTGATAGTTCCAACAGCTATTTTAACTTGAGCAAATGTATCGATGGTTATTAAATTATCTTTTTTATTTTCTTGTTTTTTAACAGCGGTCTCTTTTTTTTCTACTTCAATACGAGGAAAAAGCGGCTTTGGAAGTAATTCAGGATTAAAAGTGAAATTCCATGGTCTGTTTCGAATGGCAAAAAATTGATCTTCTTCTGTCTGTACAGAGTCTTCCTTACGAAGTGTTGAACGAAGAAGCTTCATTTTTTCTGGCAAAAAAGGTGTCAGAAGGAAGCCGATGCAATCAAGAGCGTGTAGCGTTGCACTTAAGACTTCATTCGCTAGTTCAGCCTGATCAGACTTTAATTTCCATGGTTCTTGTCCATGCAGATATGCATTCGTTTCTGAAACAAATGTCATCACGCTGTGGAGTGCCTTATGAAATTGATAATGATTCATTGAATCAATGTAACTGCTGATAGTCTCTTGAGCTTTCATATGAAGACGTGCAGCTGGCACTTCCCAGGTGTGTGGAGGAATAAGTTTTGGAAGTTTTTTATTTTTTGTCAGCGTCAATGTTCGTTGTAAAAGATTGCCAACATTGTTACTTAAGTCTGCATTAATAATGGCGGTTAAGTCTTCTGTTGAACAATGACCATCATGTTGAAATGGGATCTGCTTCATCAAGTAATATCGAATAGATTCAGCTCCGTATGTTTTTGCTAATGTTTCTGGGTTGAGACTGTTGCCTAAAGATTTCGACATTTTTTGATCATCCATTAGCAAATATCCGTGAACGACCAATTTCTGAGGAAGCGGTTTTTTGAGTGCCATTAAAAGAGCTGGCCAATACACAGCATGGAAACGAACAATGTCTTTTGCCATGATATGAACTTGAGCTGGCCACCAATCATGATTGCCTGGTGCGTAATGCAAAGCACTGATATAATTCATGAGTGCATCAATCCAGACATATGTGGTGTGAGCTTTGTCATCAGGAAATGGAATCCCCCACGAAACAGTTGTCCGTGAAATACTTAAATCTTTTAGTCCACCCTTTACAAAAGAGATAACTTCGGCGTACCGCTCTTTTGGTGTGATAAAGTGAGGATGTTCTGTATAAAAATCAAGCAGTTGATCTTGATAGCTGGATAATCTAAAAAAATAACTTTCTTCAGATACTTTATCAAGAGGTTTTTTATGAATAGGGCAGGTTGTTTCTTCTGTTTGATCTGACGGAGTAATGAAGGATTCGCATGGGGTGCAGTAGAGCCCCTCATAGTTTGCTTTATAAATATCACCTTGATCGAACAATGTTTTAATTGTTTCTTGTACAAGTTTTTTATGAATAGGATCAGTCGTTCTCATGAAATGGGAATAATCGATACCAAAGTTATTCCATGTTTTTTTAAATGGTTCAATCATGCTATCAACAAATTCTTGTGGCTTCTTTTGAGCCGCTTTCGCAACATCAGCTATTTTTTGACCATGCTCATCAGTTCCTGTTACAAAAAAAACTTCTTTGTTGTGAAGTTGTTGATATCGTGCAGTTACATCAGCAATAACGGTTGAATAGAGCGTTCCAAGATGTGGAGCAGCATTGACGTAATAAATTGGAGTAGTAACATAAAATGGTTTTTTCACAGGAAGGCTCCCTTGTAAATATTTTTATTTGTACATAATTTTTCTATGGATAATTTTTTGTTAGTTTCAACATGTCACTTGAGTATAAAAACTTTATTATTTTTTGCAATGGTCCTATTCTGAATAGTCCTATTCTAAATAGCTCTATTCGATTTTAACTTTATTCAGAAAAAGAGGGTGAGATATGTTTTTTACACTTAGTTTCGATCAGCTTGCATGCTTCTTGAATATCGTCGGTGATAACAAAAATATCTAAATCTTTATTGAGTAAGAAATCATTTTTAAGCATGCAGTTGGTCATCCATTCTTTCATTGGATTCCAATATTCAGTGCCAACTAAAATGACTGGAGTGTTTGGCATACGGTCGCATTGAATCAGTGTTAAGACTTCAGACAGTTCATCAAGTGTTCCAAACCCACCAGGAAAAACAACAAAGGCAACGGAGTATCGGACCAGTAGCCATTTTCGTTCAAAAAAATACTCCATTAAAATATGCTCTTGAACATGAGGATTAATTTTTTCATTGTTGAGGCGTGTTAAGCCAATTCCAAATGAACTTAAGTTTTTATCACAGTTTTTTTCAATCGTACAATGTGCAAGAGCTCCACGATTAGCTGCTTCCATGATTCCAGGACCTCCACCAGTGATGATTGAGAATCCACATTGAGCAAGTTCTTGAGCAAGCATTGTTGCCTTTTTGCCTTCAGGAGAGTCTATTTTGAGTCGTGATCCACCAAAAAATGTAACTGCTGGTTGAGGGAGTTTTGTTAGTTTCCACATGCCAAATAAAAGGCGTCTGTTGACTCCAATCATATGCCAAGCAAAGTAGAGAAATTTTGAAAGACGTGAAAACATAAGGCCTCACTTTTTTTTGATTATGAATATAAAAGATTATTAATCTGTTTGCAGAGTGTGATAGCATCCTTCTTTTTTTTTTGAAAAATATTACGACCGATGGCACATCCACGAGCGCCTGAATTAATCTGTTTGTCTAAAGTTTTTAATAATAGTTTTGAATCTTGTGTTAGTCCTCCAGCACAAATAACGCCGGTGTTTCCACTATTTTGAACAGCAAGTGTTAATTCAGCATATGATGGTGGAGGCATTATTTTTACAAAGTCAGCACCAAGTGATGCACCAACGCCAGTTGCTCCGGCACTTAAATACTGTTGATCTTCTATGTTAATGAAGTTACCACGAGGATAAATCCAAAGGATTGCAAGCATTCCACTTTGATGTGCTGCTTCAACGACTTGTGCGGCTTCTTGTAACATGGTTGATTCATAGATGCTTCCTAAGTAAATTGTATAGCCGAGCCCAACAATGTTGATAGATTTTGAATGCTTTATGATGGTTTCAAGTGAAAAGAGTGTTCTGCTTATTGGATCTTGATCGATGGTTCCGATAAGATTACTTTTTCCATTTACCTTAACAATGTAGGGAATATCTGTAAAATCCATGCCGTATCGGGCGATGAGGCCAAAATGTGTTGCAAGGGCGGAAATAGGAGATTTTGAACCGATTTCAAAAATATGCTCCGGCCTGGTCGCTTCAACAGGGACTCCTGGGCCATGAAAATCATCGTATAAATGCTCAAGCCGCTGATCAGCAGCAAATATGAAGATTCTTTCGTTAGGATCTTCATGTGTTAAAAGAGCGAAGTTATCGCTATATTTATTCTTCTCTTGTCTGGGGACAGTCAGAGGTACTTTCATATCAAACTCCTCATTTTTTTATGAAATGTAACGAAAAACGAGGTTCGTGGGGAAGGCTTTTGCGCTTTCTTTTTTTTCGGGTCAAAATAAGTCATTGAATAGAAATTTAATGAAAGTCATTATTTAAAGAGTTAAAATGAGAATAAAAGCCACTTTTTTATTACATATATTATTTGTTCTAGTAAGTTTTTCACTAGATGCAACGATTTCATTACGTCTAAAAAAGAATGGAAAACAGGTCGAGCGGCAGATTTCTTTAGAAGAACATCAGAATATCAAGAAAAAATATCGTGATGTTGGAGTTCGATCAGATGAAAATAAGAAAGAGCATCCAAAAGAGTTATTCAAAACCTCTTTTTTGAAACAGTTTCAAAAAGTTAGGTCATTTATTTCAAAACCACCTCAGCACTCTTTGCATTGTAAAGCTAATATAATTGAGGTTGTTTGTGATAAATCATACAGAACAGAAATTTATTTTTTTGATAGAAAAAGTGATACTTTATTAGTTGCATCACCTGGTTTTGGATTTGCCAAAGAAATTATGACATCATTCGTTGAGATGTTTCCTCAGTACGACATTTTGTTGCTAGAGCAGCGAGGTCATGGAGCATCAGTTTTACCAGAAACAAAAATGGATCAAGTTGTTTGTTCAGTTCTTGGGCTGGTTCCTTCATTGATAACATGGGGGCAGAAAGAGCCAGATGATCTGAATACAATAGTTTCTACTATTCGTAAGGATCGGCATACAAAGGTTGTTGGTCTTGGTTTTTGTTACTCATCACTTATTTTGTCTCAAGCTCAAAAAAAATATCCAAACTTGTTTACACATCTGATTTTTGATGGAACGATTGTCAGCTTAGCGAAAACGTTCAGACAAATAAAAGAAGAGACAGGACTGATTAGTCAGGTTTTTCCTCTTGCAGGATATTCTCATTTTATTCCAGATTTTGACTTGTTGATGAAAAAAAGTATAGATTGTTTAGCCGCTTTAGCTCAAGGATCAACGTTGTATAATGATGTTAGCTTTGCTTCATTGCGCGTCCCTGTCCTGATCTGGTATGGAAAAAAAGATTTATTGGTGCCATTTGATGATTTCGAGCTGCTTTGGGATGCTCTTTCAGTTAATTATAAAGTTGCTCTGGTGACCGACAATAGGCATCTGGTCAATCATTTAAAAGAAAAAGAACTGTATCGATGGTCAGTGGAACTTTTCTTAAATCAAAAAATCGCTTAACCCTTCTCCCCCTCAGCTCTTTTATAGAGAATTCTGAAGCAAAGTATTGCAATTTG
>JAESUJ010000002.1 GCA_016763165.1 Candidatus Babeliales bacterium | reverse complement strand
TGAGTTAAAAAAGTTTGCTTTATTGGGTTTAGGTTTTTTTTTCCTCATAGGCTCTTTTTGGCCACTTAAGACGCTCAAAGACAGTATTTTTATTAATACAGTTGGTGCAGCTTATCTTCCTTTGGTTAAAATGTTTTCATTGCTTTTCTTTTTTCCTGTGGTGATGGGATATTCATACATAGTCGATGTTATCTCAAAAGAGCGGCTTATTTATGGATTTACTTTTGGTGCGGCTATCATAGGATTCATATTTTCTTATTTTTTTGCACATCCAACTATTGGATTGGCTAATACAGTAGCGAGTTCAACACGTCTGTTGGGTTGGCTGTTTTATTGCTTTATTGATAGCTATATTTCTCTTATGTTGTCGACGTACTGGTCCTTTGTGAATGATATAACTCCACCAGAGTCAGCAAAAAAGGGGTATGGTCTTATCATTTTTGGTACACAGCTTGGCGGTCTTGTCTTTATTGCTGTTGCAAATGTTCTATCACGAAACTCTGATTTATATGCTGAAAGAGCTCCAATTATTTCTGCGGTCTGTTTTGTACTTTTTTTTGGAGTTGCTGCTGTTGTCTATTTTCTTACTAAATCGATTGATAAGCATGAATTGGAAGGGTATCATGGTAAAGAAGATCATGAAGTAAAAGTGCATGCACCTAAAAAAATTCGCTTTATAGAAGGACTTGTTCTGCTCGTAACTCGTCCATATGTGATGGGTATTTTCATGATTGTCTGGTTGCAGGAGATCTTAGGCACACTTATGACATACCAGATGTATATTCAACTTGAAAAAATGTATGATCATCCAGGTGTTAAAAATGCATTTTTATTTGATTTTTCTCTGTCAATTCAGCTGATAGCTTGTTTATTTGGTTTATTAGGAACTTCCTATTTCCATAGAACCTTTGGCATTCGAGCTTGTTTGGTTGGTTATCCAGTTATATTAGCAGGATTATTTTCAGTCTATTTTGCCTACCCGAACTTATGGGCTATCGCGTTTGTTCTTGTTGTTGCTAAAGCGCTCAACTATGCATTCAATCAGCCTACAAAGGAAATTTTATATATTCCAACATCTCATGATACAAAATATAAGTCAAAAGCATGGATCGACATGTTCGGGCTTCGTTTTGGCAAGATGGTAGGTGCTTTTTGCAATACTTTTGTACTTTCTTATGGGGGATTGATAGGAGGTCTTATTTTTGGTATATTGGCTGTGTGGGGATTGATCGCACATAGTGTGGGGTCGGTATTTCAGAAAATAACTGAAGAAAATAAGATAATAGATTAGTAAGGTACGGGAGTTTGTACTGTATGAACAAGCAAGATTATTACGTCATTTTAGGTGTTTCAAAGAGCTCTACTGCCGATGAAATTAAAAAATCATATCGCAAATTGGCAATGAAATACCATCCAGATCGTAATCCAGATAATAAAAAAGCTGAAGAAAAGTTTAAAGAAGCAGCTGAAGCATATTCTATTTTATCTGATGCTACTAAAAAGCAGCGGTATGATCAATTTGGTCATGCAGGCGTAGATGGTTCATCTGGTGCTGGGCAATCATATTCTGATATGGATGATATTTTTGAACATTTCGGTGATGTTTTTGGATCCATGTTTAATCAAGGAAGTAGTGGACGGAAAAAAAAAGTTGGTCCTGCACCACAACGTGGTCATGACTTATCTCAGGAAATCACACTTTCTTTGAAAGAATCATATTTAGGTTGCAAGAAAGAAATAGGCGTCTATCGATATGTTATTTGTAGCGACTGCAACAATAAAGGAACAGCTCCTGGAACTTCAGTTGTTGTTTGTACTGATTGTCGTGGATCAGGGCAAGTTGCGATGAGGCAAGGCTTCTTTTCATTTGCACAACAGTGTGGAGGGTGTTGGGGCCAAGGCTTTAAAATACCATCACCATGTTCAATTTGTCGTGGACAGACACGTATTCAAAAACATGAGCGAGTTACTGTTACTATTCCAGCAGGCATTTATGATAAGGCTGAACTTCGTTTGAATGGCAAGGGAGATTCAGGTGTTTTTGGTGGTACATCAGGAAGTCTTTTCTTAACAGTTAATGTTAAAGAAGAGAAACAGTTTTTTCGTAAAGATGTTGATTTATACACGACAATAACGTTGCCGTATCATCAGCTTGTTTTAGGATGTGAAGTTGATGTCAAAAATATTGATGATACTTTTGAAAAAATCAAAATTCCTCATGGATGTCCTGTTGCTAAAGAAATTGTAATTCTTGGTAAAGGATTTAAAAAAATACAGGGACATGGAGTTGGACGATTAATTATTATTGTTCAATGTGATATTCCAACAAAGTTGAATAAAAAAGCAAAAGAAGCTTTATCTGAGTATGCCGATAATTTAGGTGATATACCGAGCGGTAAAGATCTGTTTTCTAGCTTTTTTAAAAAATTTCTTGGTTAATTTCTTTTAAAAAATTGTTTTATACGCAAGTTTTATTTTTAAAAATAGAACTTGCGTTCTTTGTATGTTTTGCTAATCTCTGATTTTAAATAGCGTTGTTTAATCACAAATGCTATAAAAAAGGAGAGATTATTGAAATGAATAAGGGTTCCAAGTATAGTTTGTTGCTTGCTATTTTGTTGCATATTTCTTTTTTCAATTGTCAGATTTTATTGCCTATATCTGATAAAGAAGATTCTTCTATGGGTTTCTCTTCTGATGAAGAATCTATTTCTATACATCATCATTTAAGCCGACAATCTGATCATCGTCGATTGAATAGTCGTCGACTATCATTTTTACCCATTAATACTGATTGTTTTATTACTGGGCAGGTTCAAGAAGGTTTCTTTTATGGAAAAAATATTAGAACGCTTAATAATGATGTACCAGATGTACAGACTCGATTTCGTCATCGGATGCATGTTGGGTTTTATTTCAAACATTATGATCCTTTAATTGAAGATAAAAAGCCTATTGTTGAAGCAGCGCTTAAGCTCCATAACATGCAGTGGTGGCAGGATGAAAATAGCAATTTACTGATAAAATTTTATCGTGTGACTAGTAAAATTCCACAATTCTCTTTTTCCGATGCATGGGTGCACGTTAAAAGCAGTGCTTTTAATCGAACATGGAGTGAGCATTTACATTCATTAAAAGTAGGATATTTTCCTTATCAGCTTGGTCGGGGTGTTTCGCTTGGTTTTGCTGATGAAGGAGGTATCAAATATTTAGGGTTTGAAGTTTCGTATGATCCGATTGAGTCTGCTTATTATAGTCCTGGAGTTTTATTGCAGGGGTGGATTCATCCAAAAGTTCGGTATGAATTCTATGCAAGTGTTTTGCAGTCAGAATACGAACCATTTTTTTTGCAACGAGAAGTGAAGCAACCGCAGTTGTTTAGTCGATTGCATAAAGAAGATCCTTGTAATCCATACGGAACATTTATGAATCGATGGGTTGCAAGCGAAAAAATTATTCTGTTTAGCGAAAAGGATATGCCGTTTCAATGGCGTGCTGAGCAGTATATTTTGTATTGTAATTTCGAGCATCACGTGGATGATATTCAGCTTCCATTGATAAATCGTGCAATTCATGGTGGAACGTTTGGATGTATGCTCGATGTTTCCTGGAATCGTTGGAAGCTTAATGTTGAAGTCGCTACACAGTACGGTGCTTTGAAATTTTTTGAATATGATAACAATGATCAAGTACTTCAAGTTGATTCAACTGGAAAAATGAAAGTTTTTAATGATAATGCTGGGATACGAACATTAAGAAATGAAGACTTTGCTATGCCAGCGTCTGATCCTCTACTTCAAGCTTTAGATACGAATCAACGTTTTGATACTAAAAAATTAGAATTTACTGGTGAGCAAGGTGAGCCATTTTTTGTTTTATCTGAAAATAATTTTACAACTGTTAGCGACCTTGGAAATCGTATTGTGGCACTTGATAATGAAAATAGTGATTCAGCATTGCAAATAAAAGAAGATCTTTTTAGTGATACTGTGACGCCTATACGTAATGTTCCTCATCCTCAATTAAGGCCTGAAAAAAACTTTAATATGCAAGGGCATATGTTGATGATTGACCTTAGTTATCAATGTAAAAATATACCGTGTACGTTGAATATAGCGGGTGGATATTTATCGGGAGATCAGCCACCGTTGAAAAATGATAGCACTGTTTTTGCTGATGATAGTCAGTGTTCGTATCGAGGTTTTTTGCCGATTCGTGATCATCGATATCGGGGAATGGGAGTAAAAAGTTTTAGTTATTTTACCATGCGCGTTATTGAGCGTCCAGCAGGAAACAATGTTCATTTCAATGATATCAGTAATCTTGCTTTTTGTGGAGTTGGAGTAACGGTTCTTCCCAAAAAAAAATTAAATGGACTTGTGGGGAATAGCAACTTAGTCTTCTTTTTTCAGCCAAAAGATCAATACATTCTTAATGAAAATGGGGCTGCAACAGATGCATTAGCAAGTTCATTTGCTAATATTGAGTTGAATGGATCATTGCAGTATCGATTTTTACCTCAATGTGAACTATTAATTCGAGGAGCTATCTTGGTTCCACAACGATTATATCGCGATATGAAAAATCAAAAAGCAGGATTTATGACAACAACAGGTGTTCGTGAAAATGTTAAAAGAGTTGGTGATGTTGCGTATGCGATGCATGTACGAATTACATATGATTTTTAGGTGTAAAAAATGAGTATAAAAAAAATATTAATGGTAATAGGTTTGATATCTGTAAGCTATGGAGCTCAAGCCGAACAGGCTAAGGAAAGTAAAGTTCTTAGTAAGTTTTCGTATGATCATCGAGCAATGCGGATGAGTGAAAGCATGTCACAATCAAGGTCAGGATCTATTTTTGTAAGTCCAGGGACAGTTCTCTCGTTAAGTGGAAGAATTGCTCAAGAGCATGTTGCAATTCGCAATAGTCGAACATTAAATGAAGAAGTTGGAGATTGGCTATGGAAGTTTCGCCAACGTATTGATTTGAGATGGCATTCTCAGTTTTTTGCTAAAAATAAAAAACAACCTGCGGCAGAAGCTGTGGTTAATTTTCTGAATTTGCATTGGTGGAAAGAGTCGTATAGCAATTTATACATAAAAACAGAACCAGCTTTTATAGCAAGTAATGAAGCAACTGGTCACATTGTAACACCTGATCTTTCATTTGAACAAGTTTCGACATCGTTCTATGAGCCATCGATTAGCTCACACATTCCCGTTTTTTCTTTTACTGAAGGATGGCTAGCAACTTATTTTCATCGATGGGTTAAAGAATTAGCTCACAAGCCTCATTTTATAAAAGTTGGGTATTTTCCATATCAACTAGGTCGTGGAATTACGCTTGGACCATCTGATGAGGGCGGCATCGAATATTTGGGATATAATGTTTCGACACTTCCATTTAACTCTCCGTATTTTGCTCCAGGGATTCTATGGCATGGAACCGTGATGAAAAATGTTTCTTATGAGTTGTACTATAGCCTTTTAGCAAAACGATACAATGCTTCATTTGAGCGCGATGCACTGTTTTTTAGATTTCGTTTGGATAAAGATTGTTTGAATAAATTTGGTAAAGAGATTGCAAGTCAGCTCTGGTCAGCAAAAGTTATTGCACGTCCGTATGATGATTCAAATCGTTCTTTGTATTCTGAAGGATACATCATGTGGCATCATACGACACTGAATGCAGCAGCAAAAGAACAGAATATTGTTGATCGAACAACTGATATTGGAACATTTGGTGGGATGATTGATTTCAGATATAAACAGTTGCAGTGCAATATTGAAATTGCAGGACAAATTGGTGGTATTACCATGCATCCATTTGATACCAATGATCTGAGAATGCATAAAAATAGCAGTGGTTTTGCAGAGGCGATCTGCACAAAAATTCGTTCTGCGTCAATGAAGCCATACACGGGACCATTAGTAGAGTTTGATACAGATTCAACGGTTAATGCACCAGCAACAGATGCTCTGTTAAACATTGTTAATGATGACCTACTCGTTCGATTGTCTTCGGCTCAGCCGTTGCAAGATCGATCAGGTCAGACTGTTATTGACTTGGCAACCGGTACATTTATTGATACAGCATCTTTAACTACACGATTACAAAATTTGTACAATGGTAATAGCCCAACAGCATCAGCTTCTGAGTTATTAAAAAAAGCTGAATCTCGATATATTCAATGTTTTAATGCAGAAGATCGTATTCGAGAGCGATACAAAATCGAGTTAGAAGGTTTTTTATGTGCTATTGATTTTGCATACACGATGAAGCGATATCCTTGTTCTTTGCATTTTGCAGGGGCATACATTAGTGGAGGAAATAATCCGTTCAGTAGTCAGACTGATACGACGTACAAAGGGTTTGTTCCTTTGCGTGATATTAAATATCGTGGACACTTTGTTAAAAGTTTAGCGCTTCTGGGTGCTCGTGTTATTCCTCGTCCATCGGATGGCTTATGGCATCAGCAAGATTCGAGCAATTTGGCGTATGGTGGTATAGGTTTTAATTGCAATCCACTTGAGGATCGATCCCGGCTCTTTTTAGAGTCAAATCTTCTCTGGTTTTTTCAACCAGTGGATCAAAAAATGCTTCGAATCGATCAGGAAGAGTCTGAAAATGTATTGGCAAGTAAAGATCTTGGAGTTGAGTTAAATGGAACAGTGACATATAATCCTATTAAAAATTTGACGTTTATGTTCAGAGGCGCACTCTTTTTTCCTGGAAAATTATATAAAGATCGTGAAGCTCAGATGATGAGTTTCATGAAAACTGATGGAACATTGGAGAAGACAAAAATAGGCCGAGATGTTACGTGGGGCTATCATCTGCGGTTGGCGTATCATTTTTAGGTCATTCTTGGAATTTGTGCTTGTTTCTTTATTTTTTTAACAAAAACATTTACTATCTGAATTTATGAATGCTATACTTTATTATGTAGAGCTTGAAAATAACATCACTGTATTGATCAGCAAAGTAGAATAGATCATGAAATGAGGGAGTTTTAAAATGAATATAATAATGACATTTGCTGAAAGATTAAATCTTTTTTTGATTCAACTTGGTTTAGACCAGCAGCTTTTGAGTATGGGAATAACACCACTTGACTTGACGCATGGGTTTGCTTCGTTGCTCAGCGGGCTTATTTTCGGAATATTGGCTAAGCGATACTTTAGGGTTTTATTTTGGATTGGTCTTTTCTCAGCTACAATCATATTTTTTTTAGAGTATAAATCAATTGTGAATATTAATTGGACAGCTTTGAATATCTTCCTTGGGCTTTCTGAAACAGCAACATTTGATAGTTTGTTGACCATGTTTCTTGAATGGCTCAAGCAGAATGTACTTGTTTCAGTAATTAGTACAATTGGATTTTTACTTGGATTAAAAAGCTAGAATAGTTTGTTGCGATTGCGTGTACGAGCTGTTTTATAAAAAAGGACCGAATTATCCGGTCCTTTTTAGTTTGTTTTTAATAAAATTATGAATCTGATCTGAAGGCATAAACAAGAGATTTTGACAAGCAAAGGTACTCTTTAGTTTTGAGCAAGTTTTACTCAATAATGTGCTAGTTCTCTAGGCTCTGTTGAGTTTTCATCGCAACCATATTAAAGCTCCTACAAAAGCTAAGAAAGAGGCGAAATTGCGTGCTGACTTATCAAATCGAGAAAAAACACGTCTGAAATATTTAATTTT
>JAESUJ010000108.1 GCA_016763165.1 Candidatus Babeliales bacterium | reverse complement strand
TCGCAATCACAGTTCGCCGACCTATCGCGCGAAGTCGGTGAAATTAAACAGGGCCAAATCGCCTCCGCCCGCCAGCTCGACTTAATTGCAGAACACATTTTGAAGCCGGAGGCGCGGGGAAAGTGAAAAGCTTCAGTCAAATTTTAGCCGCCGACCAACGGCTGTTTGTGTTACGCGTTTTATTAGAGCTTCCTGCGTACTCTTCAAATGTTCGCGCATTGCAATCTGCTTTGGCATTGCGCGCTGGCCATCATTTGTCGCGAGATGCAGCCCTTGCCCTGGTCGATTGGCTTGAAGAGCTGAACCTCGTAACAACTGAACAGCTAGACCCACACATCCGCGTGGTCGTGTTAACGTCACGCGGAGCAGATGTTGCCTGTGGAACGGCTAGAGTTTCCGGAGTGAAGCGCCCACGGGCTGGAGCTTGATGGCATGGGCCGTAAGAACAAAATCCACACATTGCCCGATGAAGTGATTGCCGAGATTAACGCCATGCTCGGCTCGCAAAAATACCGGCTTGATGACATTATGGCGCATTTGCGCAAGCTCGGTCACGATGAGATATCAAGGTCTGGGCTACACCGGCATTCTAAAAGCGTTCAAGAAATTGCCACCGCCATGCGCCGCTCCCGCGATGTAGCCGAAGCGTTGACTAAAGAACTAGGACCAAGCGTCGAGGACGGCAACACTTCGCGACGAGTGATTGAGATGCTACAAGGCGTGATGCTCGACATGGTCACCGACGTGATGCTGGATGTGGACAAGCAAGTTGACCCCAAGGCATTCATGCAGTTGGGCACCGCATTAAAAAACATGGCTGCCGCCCAAAAATTGGACGTGGAGCGCACACAGAAAATCAAAGAACAAGCGGCCCAAGAAGCGGTTGGTCGGGTCGAGGAACAAGGCAAAAAGCTTGGCCTAACCAAAGCCACTATTGACAGAATTAATCATGCGGTTTTAGGGATTGAGCATTGAGCGCGGCGCTCCCATTTTCAAAACTTGAAGTTGATACCGAGGTGGTTTTTGACGCAATCAAAGGTCTTGGGCGCGGCGATTTATTACTAACATATCAACAAAAAGCGTTACGTCTTCTCGATAGTGTAAGCGTTCTTGTTATCGAAAAATCCCGGCGCATCGGCATGACTTGGGCGTTTGCGGCCAAAGCTGTCCTGACCGCGGGTGCCAGACGTGACGCTGGCGGCAAAAAAGTAATGTATATCTCTTACGACAAAGAGATGACCCGTGAGTTTATTGATGCGTGCGCTATGTGGGCCAAGGCCTTTGATATTGCCGCTGAAGACTCTCATGAATTTTTGTTCAAAGACGGTCGCAAAGGCGAAGAGATACAAGCTTTCCGCATCAAGTTTGCGTCTGGGTTTGCGATTGTCGCTTTATCTTCTACACCGCGTACAATTAGGGGCAAACAGGGCTTGGTCATTTTGGATGAAGCTGCCTTTGTTGATGACATTGCCGCCATCTTAAAAGCAGCAATGGCTGTTATTATGTGGGGTGGTAAAGTGGTTGTCCTTTCCACTCATGACGGTGAGGCCAACCACTTCAACCAACTAGTCATTGACATCAATGCCGAAAAACGAAAAGGCGCTACCCTCAAAGTCACCTTGGCTGATGCTCTTGCAAATGGATTATATGAGCGCATATGCCTTATCACTGATGAGGAGCCCTCCTCTTGTGGGAAGCAGCTTTGGGAAAAAGATATTCGCGATTCCTATGGCGAAGATGCGGCCGAAGAGCTGGACTGTATTCCCAGCGCGGGGGCTGGTTCGTGGATTAGTCCAGCTGATATTGCCGCCGCCTGTCACTCAGAAGCAGGACATCCGCGTTATTATCAAGGCGGCCTTTGTTATGTTGGCCGCGACATCGCCCGGCGTAAGGACCTTTCGGTAATATCTCCATTTGAAGAGGTGGACGGAGTTCTTTGGCAGCGCGAACAAGTTGTGATGAAAAATGCCCGCTTTTCAGAGCAGGCAACCGAGTTTGACCGTATCATGCGTGACTATAATGTGATCCGCGCGGCGCTCGACCAAACCGGCATGGGCGAGGCGGTAGTCGAAGCTGCCCAAGAAGAGCACGGTGAACATCTGGTTGAGGGCGTATTGTTTACACCGGGTGCTCGGCTGAATATTGCCACATTGTTAAAGAAGCGTTTTGAGGATGGCACAATCCGCATTCCAGATGACGACAATGTCAAAGCAGATTTTCGTTCAATCAAGAAAATATCTGGCGGTACTGGCGCTCCGCGTATCGCCGAAGATGGCTCATCTGATGGCCATGCTGACCGCTTTTGGGCTGCGGCTCTGGCGGTCGGTGCGGCCGAAAACCCCTACCAAAGATTTGAATACCGTCCCGTGCCGCCCAGCTCGGGCCGCGACGATGATGGCGTTGACCATGGTCGCGGTATTCGCGGCCATCAAGGAGTTCTATGATGAAATTTTCACAACTATTTAGTCGCAAAAAGAGAACGCCCCAGCCAGAGGTAACGTTAAATGCTATCAAGCAAGACCTATTGAACGAAGTATCAGCTCCGGCTTTGGCCTCTATTCGCCAACCTTGGGCGGCATCTTCCGTGGTCGCGGGCCTAACTCCGGTCAAGCTGGCGCGGGTTCTAAAGGTCGCGGCGCAGGGTAATGGTTATGATTATCTTGTGTTGGCCGAGGAGATGGAAGAGCGCGACCCGCACTATGCAGCGGTGCTTGGCACCCGCAAACGAGCGGTCGGGCGGATGGATGTTCATGTGGAGCCGGCCTCCGACAGTAAGCATGATAAAACCATTGCGGATGAAGTTTTGAAACTTGTGCGCCGTCCCGCGTTCAAGGGCTTGTGTGCCGACCTTCTCGATGGCCTTGGCAAGGGGTATTCGATAGTTGAAATTATCTGGGAACGAGGCAAGAAATTTACCCCAATACGTTTCGAGCACCGCGACCCTAAATGGTTCCGCTTTGATTTAGATAACGCCAAAACGCCGTTACTAATCACCGAACAAAACCCCATGGGCGAGGTGCTGTTACCGTATAAATTTGCGGTCCACACCCCGCGCTTAAAAACCGGCATTCCATTGCGCGGTGGCTTGGCTCGTTTGGTGGCATGGTCGTTCTTGTTTAAGAATTATTCAATCAAAGACTGGGCGGCTTTCACCGAAGGCTATGGCATGCCATTGCGCCTGGGCCGTTATGGTCCAAATGCCAGCAAAGAAGACAAGGAAGCGTTGTTCCGGGCTGTGGCCAATATCGGAACTGATGCCGCCGCCATCTTGCCCGAAAGCATGCGGATTGAATTTCAAGAAGCGATGAAGGGTAGCACCGGTTCCGGCCTGTTTGAAACCATGGCGCGGTTTTTCGACCAGCAAATAAGTAAAGCGGTTTTGGGCCAAACCATGACCACGGAGGACGGAGCTTCTCAATCCCAAGCCAATGTGCACGATGGGGTGCGTGTCGAAATATCCGAAGATGATGCCGAGCAGCTCGCGAACACCCTGCAGCGCGATGTAATTCAAGCTTATGTAGATTT